>CAZVHV010000139.1:0-4724 GCA_964627025.1 uncultured Oscillospiraceae bacterium
GGAAAAGGGTGGGGTCTGCGGCATCCCCTTCCAGCACTTGGAGCCGGCGGTTTTCTGGGGGGTCGGGCGGCGGCGCACGCGGCCCGTCCCCGACTCCGAGTTCATCATCGCGTGCGACGGCGTGATCGCCGCCATCAACCAGGGGGTGGACGAGGCTCTCTTTGAACCCGGCGAGGAGTCGTTCCTCCAGGAGGACGCCATCGACACCAACCGGTTCACCACGCAGACCGAGGCCGAGGGCGTCTTTGCGGGCGGCGACGCCAGTCTCCGGAGCACAAAGGTGGTCATCTGCGCCATTGCCGACGGCAAGCGGGCCGCCGTGAACATCGACCGCTATCTGGGCGGCAGCGGTGTGCTGAACGTCGGCGACCCCATCGATATCCCCGTCCTTCCGGACGAGGGCGAGGTCACCCCTCATCCCCGTTTCCCCGCCAAAACATTACCGGTGGAAGAGCGCGTCGGCAGCTTCCGGGAAGTGGCCCTTGGCTTTCACCCCCTGGACGCCATGGCCGAATCGCTGCGCTGCCTCCACTGCGACAGGAGGTAAGGACCGATGATCGAGCTGACCATTAACGGGAAACAGACGTCTGTCCCCGAGGGAACCACCCTTCTGGAGGCGGCGCAGGGACTGGGTATCCGGATCCCCACGCTGTGCCATCTGGCGCACATCCATGAATACGGCGCCTGCCGCATCTGCGTGGTCGAGGTGGAGGGGATGCGCAATTTACAGGCCTCCTGCATCACCAAGGCGCGCCCGGGCATGGTCGTCCGCACCCACAGCGCCAAGGTGCGCAGAGCGCGCAAGACCCTCTACGAGCTCCTTCTCTCCAACCATCCCGCGGAGTGCCTGACCTGCGCACGGAACCGGTCCTGCGCGCTGCAGGCGCTGGGCGAGACCATCGGCGTCGCCGAGTGCCGTCTGGCGGGCTTGCAGACCGAGCGCAGGGTGGATGTCTCCCCCGCCGTCACCCGGGACACCGCAAAATGCATCCTCTGCCGCCGCTGCGTCACTGTCTGCGCCGGGATCCAGAAGGTCGGCGCCATCGCCGCCCAGAACCGCGGGTTCAGGACCGTCATCAGCCCGTCCATGGGTCTGCCGCTGAACAGCACGGACTGCGCCATGTGCGGGCAGTGCACCGTGGTCTGCCCCACCGGCGCTTTGCAGGAGACCGACGGCATCCAAGCCGTCCAGGCCGCGCTGGGGGACCCCTCCAGACGCGTCGTGGTGCAGGCCGCTCCGGCCGTCCGCGCCGCGCTGGGCGAGGAGTTCGGGCTGCCCGTCGGCACGCAGGTCACCGGCAAGCTCGCCTCAGCCCTCCGCGCGCTTGGCTTCGACGACGTTTTCGACACCAACTTTGCCGCCGACCTCACCATCGTCGAGGAGGGCACCGAGCTGCTCGCGCGGCTGGAAGAGGCCTCGAAGGGCAGACCGGCCGTCCTCCCCATGATCACCTCATGCTCCCCCGGCTGGATCAAGCACATCGAGCACGCCTTCCCCGACCGCCTGGGCCATCTCTCCACCTGTAAATCCCCCCATGCCATGCTGGGCGCGCTGGTCAAGCGCTTTTACGCCGAGGAGATCGGCGCGGCGCCCAGGGATATTTTCACCGTCTCGGTCATGCCGTGCACCGCGAAAAAATTTGAGATCCAGCGCCCCGAGCTGCGCACCAACGGCTGCGCCGACGTCGATGCGGTCCTCACCACCCGGGAACTGGCGCGGATGATCAAAAGCGCGGGCATTGATTTCCTTTCTCTGCCCGACGGCGCCTTCGACGCTCCGCTCGGACTGTCCAGCGGCGCGGCCGATCTCTTTGGCGTCACCGGAGGGGTGATGGAAGCGGCACTGCGCACCATCCACGAGCTGGTCACCGGGCGCGCCCTCCCCTTTGCCGATCTTCACGTGGCCCCCCTTATCGGTCAGGAACAGATCAAGACCGCCTCCATCACCTTCGCGGACACCCTGCCCGCTTATCGGCACCTGGAGGGGATCACGGTGAAGGTCGCCGTCACCTCCGGCCTGGCCGGGGCGGATATTCTCATGAAGGACGTGGCCGCGGGCGCTTCGCCCTATCACTTCATCGAGGTCATGGGCTGCCCCGGCGGCTGCATCAACGGCGGCGGGCAGCCCCGTTCCGACGACGAGGACTTCCGCGCCAAACGCGCCGCCGCCCTTTACCGCGAGGACGAGGGCAAGGCGCTGCGCAAGAGCCATGAAAACCCCGACATCCTCGCCCTTTATCAGACTTATCTGGGCAAAGCGGGGGGCGATCTCGCCCACATCCTGCTCCATACCCACTATACGCCGCGGGGACGGTTCAACGACCGCCTGTCTTGACGCCCAAAAACATGGGCACGCCCCGCCAATTGGCGCGGGACGTCCCGATGTTTTAAATACGGGCGGCGATCACTGCAGATCGGTCGGCAGGAACGCCTGCCACGGCAGTGCGTCGGACAGCTCCACCAGGAGGGAGGAAAATCCGCCGAGGGCATCGAAGGTCGGCTTTGGCGTGCGCAGCGGGAGCCCAGCCGGCGTGTGGATGGGCAGGGAAATGGTCACGCGCGCGCCATCCCCCTGGCGGCTCTCCACCACCAGCGCGCCGCCGTGGAGGGCGGCGATGCGCCTGGCGTTCGAGAAACCGAGCCGCAGTCCCTCGGTCGGGCCGGGGATCACGCCGTCCGGTTCCCCCTGGAAAATGGCGCTCAGGCTTCCCTCGGTCATCCCGGTGCCGTCGTCCCAGACGGTGACCATGGCGCGGCCGTGCCGGCAGAGCAGGCGCAGCCCCAGCGTTCCGCCGGGCTGAAGCGTCTTCATGGCGTTGGAAAACAGCCCCAGCAGCAGCCGCCGCAGCAGGCCCGCGTCTCCTGTGATCAGGAGGGACAGACTCTGCGTTTCAAACCGGAAGGTCAGCCCCGCCTGCTTTGCCAGCGGCGCGACCTCGGTCTCCAGCTGACGGCACAGCCCCGCCAGGTCAAGCGTTCCGGGGCGATAGGCCTCCCCGTTGACCAGGCTCTGCTGCAGCTCGATCGCCCATATGATTCGCAGCAGACGATAGGCGCTCTGATTGTGCAGCGCCATGCTCTTTTGATATTTTTCGTCGTGCAGTTCCACCATGCACTCTTCGATCTGCTGCGCGGCGGCCAGCAGGCCCGCCATCTCCCGGCGCAGCTGCTCGGTAAAGACGGCCGCCTGCCACGACGCTCGTTTTTCCGCTTCGAAGACGGGACGCACCACCACAACGTCGCCCTCCTGCGTGGCCGTTGTGGTGACGGTATAACCGCTGCCTTCCACGATGCAGGAAGCCGTCCCGCAGTTGCCGTAAACAGGCAGGGCGGAGGCCAGGGGCTGGGGACACGGCGCCCCCACCATCAGATTTGGGAACAGAGACATCGCCGCCGAATTGCAGTAGGCCACTTTTTCCTCCCGCAGTATGACGACAGTCTCCGGAAAAACATTCAGTATTGGATCGAGACCCGACAGATTCCATTCCATTTGGTTACCTTCCTTCCTTGAAGCGCACGGTTAGTTTCTCCTGAATTGGGTCTGCCGAGTTTTTTCCATCCTACCAGATAATGGCTGACTTGACAAGAAAGTTCGTGATTTTTTTCGAATTTTAGGAGAAACGCTCAAATGACCTTTGCTAAAACCGCAAAACAGGTTTATTAGGATTAATTTACATTTTTGTCTTTTAAAAATCATCCCGCAGGAGTATAATGGACTTGCTTACCCAGGGCAGGGACAATCAGGCTTAACCCTGCACCAAAATGTAACAGCAAAAAGGAGCGCGATGTAATGAGTATCAAAATCGGCATCAACGGCTTTGGACGGATCGGCAGGCTGGTGTTCCGCGCCGGCATCAATCGTCCCGACGTAGAATTCGTAGGCATCAACGATCCTGGCATGACTCCCGATTACATGGCTTATATGCTGCGGTATGACACCGTCCACGGCCGCTTCAAGGGCGAGATCAGCTATACCGACGACACCCTCGTGGTGAACGGCAAAACCATTCGGGTCTATGCCAAGATGAACCCGGCCGAGATCCCCTGGGGCGAGATCGGCGCGGAGTACGTCGTCGAGTCCACCGGCCTTTTCCTCGAAAAGAGCAAGGCACAGGGACATCTGGACGCCGGCGCCAAGAAGGTAGTCATGTCCGCCCCCTCCAAGGACGACACCCCCATGTTCGTCATGGGCGTCAACAACACATCCTATGACACGAGCATGAATTTCGTCTCCAACGCCTCCTGCACCACCAACTGCCTGGCCCCCATCGCCAAGGTCCTGCACGACAACTTCGGCATCACCGACGGCCTCATGACCACCGTCCACTCCACCACCGCCACCCAGAAGACGGTGGACGGCCCGTCCAAGAAGGACTGGAGAGGCGGACGTGCCGCCGCGGGCAACATCATCCCCTCCTCCACCGGCGCGGCAAAAGCCGTGGGCAAGGTCATCCCCTCCCTCAACGGCAAGCTCACCGGCATGTCCATGCGCGTGCCCACGCTGGACGTCTCCGTGGTCGACCTCACGGTCAACCTGGCCAAGCCCACCAAGTACAGCGAGATCTGCGCCGCCATGAAGGCCGCGGCCGAGGGCGAACTCAAGGGGATCCTGGGCTACACCGAGGACGCCGTGGTCTCCTCCGACTTCATCGGTGACGCGCGCACTTCCATTTTCGACGCCGAGGCCGGCATCGCCCTCACCGACACCTTCGTCAAGGTAGTCT
>CAZVHV010000140.1:0-4688 GCA_964627025.1 uncultured Oscillospiraceae bacterium
CGCTCTTCGGCAAAGTGCTCCTGGCGGTCACCGCCTTCCGGGAGCTGCACCCCGTCCCGCTGCTCCCCTTTCTGCCGGTGGCCGGCCTGATTATCCTCTTCCTGTACCGCAGGCTCGGCAAAAACAGCATCAAGGGGATGAGCCTGGTTTTCGAGGCGGGGCACGGGGAGATCGAGGAGATCCCCGGACGGCTGGTGCCCCTCATCATCGGCAGCACCTGGCTGACCCACCTGTTCGGCGGCAGCGCCGGGCGCGAGGGCGTGGCCGTCCAGATCGGCGCCACCATAGCCCACCGGGCCGGGCGCAGGGTCCCCATCGAAAACAGCGCGAAGATCCTGCTCGTCTCCGGCATGGCGGCCGGCTTTTCCGGCCTGTTTCAGACACCGGTGGCCGCTTTCTTCTTTGCCATCGAGGTGCTGGCCGTGGGCAGGCTGGAGCACAGGGCGCTTTTTCCGGCGCTGATCGCCTCCTTCTCCGCCAGCTATACCTCCCATCTGCTCGGACTGGAAAAATTCAGCGCCCCCCTGCACGACGCCGTCGCTTTCAGCTGGCCCCTCCTCTTTAAACTGGTCCTGCTCAGCGTCGCCTTCGGCCTGACGGGCGGGCTGTTCGCCCAGGCGCTGCATCGGATGAAGGCGCTGCTCGCGCAGCGGTTTCCAGACCCCATGCGCCGCATCTTTGTCATCGGCGCCCTCGTCGCCGCCCTTTCCCTCCTGTGCCATATGGGCAGGTATTCCGGCCTCGGCACCAACCTGATCTCCCTGAGCTTCCACGGCGGCGCGGTCTATCCCTACGACTTCGCCCTGAAGTTCCTCTTCACCGTCGTCACCCTCGCGGCCGGCTTCCAGGGCGGCGAGGTCACCCCCCTGTTCTCCATCGGCGCGGCCCTCGGGATCACGCTGGCCCCTGTGCTGGGGCTTCCCCCGGCGTTTGCCGCCGCGCTGGGCTACGCCTGCGTCTTCGGCAGCGCCACCAACACCTTCCTCGCGCCCATGTTCATCGGCGCCGAGGTGTTTGGCTTCGCCTACCTGCCGTACTTTTTCGTGACGTGCGTCCTCGCGTATGTCTTCAACGCCAACCAGTCCATCTACGCGCTGCAGAAGAAATAAACGGGCCTTCGGCCCGCTCCGATCATGCGCAAACAGGGCGCGGTTCCGGGAATTTCCCGGAGCCGCGCCCTGTTTGCACCGCCGCCTTTTGAAAATTACCGCGGGAATTTTGAATACTTGCTTCCAGATCGTTCCATAATACCGTCGGGTGATACACATGAAGATCGGAATACCGAAAGCAATGCTCTATTATCGTTACGGGACCCTCTGGGAGACCTTTTTCCGGGAACTCGGCTGCGAGGTGGTCACCAGCGGGGACACCTCCAAGGAGACGCTTTCCGCCGGGAGCAGAAGCGCCATCGACGAAAGCTGCATGCCGCTGAAGCTGTATCTGGGGCATGTCGAGGCCCTGATCGGGCGGTGCGACTATCTTCTGGTCCCGCGGCTGGAGGGGTTCGCGCGCGGCGAGGAGTTCTGCGTGCGCTTCCAGGGCCTCTACGACGTGGTCCGCAACACCTATCCCGGGGTGCGGATGATCTGCTACAACCTGCAGCCGGGAAAGCGCCGCTCCGAGCTCTTCGGCTTCCTGCACATGGGACGCGCGCTGGGGCGGAGCTACCGGCACTCCTGGCGGGCCTACCGCGCGGCAAGACGGGCGCAGCGGAACCATGACTCTCTGAAGCGCGAAACGCAGGCCGCGCTGACGGAGGGGCCGGGGCGGAAGATCCTGATCGCCGGGCAGCCCTACCTCAGCCACGACCCCTACGTCGGGGAGCCGGTCGCGCGGCTCGTCCGCGAGCAGGGCGGCGTCGTGCTCTACTCCGACCGCTGCGACCGCGAGGAGTGCCTCAAGCGGTCGTCCAACATCTCGTCCGACCTGTACTGGACGGTCAACAAGGAGATCATCGGCGCCATCGACGCCTGCAAAGGCCGGGTGGACGGCGTCATCCTGCTCTCGGCCTTCCCGTGCGGCACCGACTCCCTGGTCAACGAGCTGGTGCTGCGCCGGGTGAAGGACGTGCCCATCATCCAGATCGTGCTGGACGAGCAGCAGGCGCTGGCCGGGCTGCAGACGCGCATCGAGAGCTTCCTGGACATTTTGCCGGCAAGGAGCATGGCACATGGATAACGGACTTGTCCTCAGTTTTCCCCACATGGGCGCCTACCACATCCCCATCGCGGCCCTGCTCCGGACCCTGTTCCCGGGGCAGACCGTGCGCCCGGCCCCCGTGATGACCAACCGGACCATCGAGGTCGGCAGCCGCTACAGCCCGGACTTTGTCTGCGCTCCCTTCAAATACAACCTCGGAAATTATATCGAGGCCCTCGAGGCGGGCGCGAACGTCCTCTTCCAGACCGGCATGGGCTGCCGGTACGGCTACTACGGAGAACTGCAGGAGCAGATCCTGCGCGACCTCGGCTATGACTTCCGCTTCGTCTGCCTCTCCCGGGACCGGGCCGGCTTCCGCAGTCTCTATCAGACGGCGCGGGAGCTGGGGTCTCCCCTCTCGCGCGGGCAGATGGCGCGCGCCCTGCTCTTCGCGGCGGAGAGCATCGGGATCATGGACCGGTTCGACTACTACCTGCGTGAAAACATCGGGTTCGAGCGGTCGCCCGGCTCCTTCGAGTCCCTCCGCAAAGCCCTGCTGCGCGATCTCACCGCCTGCGGCACCTTCCGGTCGCTCGCCGTTCTCTCGAAAACCTATCTGACCGGGATGAAACGGATCGAGACCGAGCGGCCGGAGCGCCCCCTGCGGGTCGGCATGGTCGGGGATCTCTACACCCTCATGGAGCCGTTTTCCAACTTTTATGTGGAAAAGCAGCTCGCGGAAAGCGGCATCTCGGTCAGCAGGGCCATGAGCGTCTCCTTCCTGCTCTTCGGACGGCACGACGCCCGCACCCTGAGGGCCTGCCGCGGCTATCTGCGCTACACGGTGGGGGCCAACGGGGTGGACAGCGTGGCGCAGTCCAGGCGCTATGCCGAGCAGGGGTACGACGGCATCCTCCATGTGAAATCGTTCGGCTGCATCCCGGAGCTGAACGCGACGCCGGCCCTCATCCGGCTGGCGAACGATTACGACATTCCCATCCTGCACCTGAGCTTCGATTCCAACACCAGCGAGACCGGCGTCCGGACAAGGCTCGAGGCCTTTTCCGACATGATCGCCATGAGAAGGGGGAAGCAGCTTGAATCATTCCGCAAGTCTGGGCGTTGACGTCGGCTCCATCTCGACCAAGGGCGTCCTGATCGACGGCGGGGACCGCATCCTCGCGCAGGAGTACCTCTGGACCGAAGGCGACCCCGTGCGCGCGGTCAAGCGGCTCATCCACGCCCTGACCGGGCAGCTCGCCGGGCCGGTGGCCATCGCCTCGGTGGGCACGACCGGCTCGGCGCGGAAGCTGGTCGGCAGCATGCTGGACGCCGACGTCGTGAAAAACGAGATCACCGCGCACGCGGTGGGCACCCTCTCCCGGCATCCGGACGTCCGGACCATCCTGGAGATCGGCGGCCAGGACTCCAAGATCATCCTCCTCAAGGACGGGGTCGTCACCGACTACGCCATGAACACCCTCTGCGCCGCGGGAACGGGCGCCTTCCTCTCCTCCCAGGCCAAGCGTCTGGGCATCGAGGTGGAGGACTTCGGCGCGCTGGCGCTGAAAGCCACCAACCCCTCCAGGATCGCGGCGCGCTGCACCGTGTTCGCCGAGTCGGACATGGTGCACAAGGCCCAGATCGGGCACCGGAAAGAAGACCTGGCCGCCGGGCTCTGCGCGGCCGTCGCCTCGAATTACTTAAACAACGTCGGGAAAGGAAAACCCATCCGCGAACCGATCGTGTTTCAGGGCGGCGTCAGCAAAAATCAGGGCGTCGTCCGGGCCTTCCGCCAGGAGCTGGCCAGCGAGATCCACGTGGACGCCGACTCCCATCTGATGGGGGCGATCGGCGCGGCCATCCTCGCGCGGGCGTCCGCCCGGGGGAAGGTCTTCGACCCCGCCATCATCGATCTGGAGTTCACCACGCGGGCCTGCGAGTGCGGCGGGTGCCCCAACCACTGCGAGATCGTCCGCTTCTTCCGCGAGGGCAGACTGCTCGACTCCTGGGGCAACCGGTGCGAAAAAGGGGGACAGGCGCCCTCTTAACCGTCCGCGGTCCCGCGGCTCGCATAGGCGGTCATCAGGTCGCTCGCGAACTGCGCGTCGCCCGGCTCGCAGCCGGTTTCCACCAGGGCGAAGAGATAAGCCGGTTCTTCCCCCTCCCGCGTCTCGAACACCAGGTACGTGGAACCGGGATAGACGGGGAGGAACCATCCCTCGGCGTCCGCCGCCATGGCGCCGGTCAGAACGCCCTTCGTCCGGTCCGGCGTGGCGGTGTGCATGCGGTAATCCAGGCGGTAGACCTCCAGCGCGGGGCCGTCCGGGGTATCCTGCCGGGCGACCGGCGCGAGCCCCTCCACCCGCCAGTCATCGTATACCGGGGCGCCGTCCGCCGTCTGTTCCTGCACGTTCACGGCCCGGCAGGCCCCGTCGGAGACCAGCCGTTCGACATACTGCCACTGCACGTAATCCCGGGCGGCGGCCTTCACGGGATCGGGCACCGCGATGCCCTCCGCCCAGACCCCCTCCGGCTGGGAAACCGAC
>CAZVHV010000141.1:0-4684 GCA_964627025.1 uncultured Oscillospiraceae bacterium
ATAATGTTTAAGAACGTTAACAATGTCGCCTATGTAACAGGTGAAACGGCCTTGCGTCGCTTTCCTGGATGTGGGCGGAGTCGCGCAGCATGATGGAGAGCAGCTGCCCGGTCAGGCGGGTGGTAAAGATCTGGCCTTTAAATCCCTGCTTGACCAAAAGAGGGATGCGTCCTGAGTGGTCGATGTGGGCGTGGGTAACGACGAGCGCATCGATCTGGCCGGGGACAAAATCCAGAACTCTGTTGTCCCGCTCCTCTCTGCCTTGCTGAAGTCCGCAGTCGATCAAAACTTTTTTTCCGTTTACTTCCACGCAGTGGCAGCTGCCGGTCACCATTTTCGCGGCGCCGAAAAAAGTCAATTTCATGGGCGAACCCTCCTTTAACTCCATTTTACCGCCGCAGGAGAGAGGTGTCAAATAGCAAATGCGGCGGGAGATCACGCTGCCCGCCGCAGCCGGCCGGCCAGCCAGGCGATTACAATGCCGGTGCAGCAGGAGACGAGGCAGAAGAGCAGCATGGCGTTCACCCCGCCCGCGTCCAGCACCCGCCCCGCCAGCAGATTTCCGAACACGCCGCCCAGGCCGTTGGAGGCCACCATCATGAGGGTCTGCCCCCGCACCCGATCGGCCTCCGGCACCGATTCATTGACAAAAAAGACGGCGGTGGGGGTGAACAGGCCGTAGCCCATCATCTGCACCGTCTGGACCAACAGGACCGCCGGCAGGCTGCGGGTCAGGAGCAGCAGAAAGACCTTGAGGGCGGCAAAGCACAGGCTGATGAGCAGCAGACGGCTGCTCCCCCAGCGCCGCAGCAGCCGGAGAAAGAAAAAGGCGGTGGGCAGCTCGGACGAGGCCATCAGGAACAAAGCGAAGCCGAGATCGGCGGCGGTTCCGCCCCGGCTCTGGATGATGTTCACCAGGAAGTTGGAGAGCGGGATCAGCCCGCTGATGCCGAAAAAGACAGCCGTGAGCATCAGGGTGAATCTTGGCTGAGTGCGCAGCAGGAGCAGGGTGGACTGCGGCCTGGGGGTTTCATCGTCCGCCTGGCGGGGCGGAGCGGAAAAGGTGGGATAAAAGGCGATGACCGTGATCTCGGCCGCCACCAGAGCGGAGTGGATGGGCAGGGTGGCCTCCACGCCCCAGCGGCCGACCACAAGGCCGAGGAGGGCGGCGGTCAGCGCGTAGGAGAGGGAGCCGATGCCGCGGCCCAGGCTGTAACGGATGGGGAATCCGGCGTTGATGTACTGGATCGCCATGGAGTCCATAAAGGGGTAGGCCGAGATCTCGAACCCGCCCATGATGAAAAAGACGAGCAGAACGCCGCCCAATCCCATGGGGACCACGATCAGGGCCGCGCCCGCGAGCAGAGAGACGCACAGAGAGAGGGCGACGATATGCTTGAGCGGGATTTCAGGATGGCGGTCCGCAAAGCCGCCCAGCGCGGGCTGGCAGAGGATGCCCGCGAGACACCGCACGGAGATGACGAGGCCGACCTGGCTGTTGGAGAATCCGCGGCTCTGGAGGAGCGCGGCCTGGTAGCCGCAGATCGAGGCAAACATGGCCCAGAAGCCGATCTGCATGAAAATATAATGGTAGTCCAGCCGGCGGGCGGAAGGCAGCGCGCGGACAGCGTTCAAAAAGGTTCACCTCAAAATCAGAATCGGAGCAGCTTGTCCGGGCGCATCACTTGGATGAAAAATGGCGGGGCAGCTCATCGTTGCAGGCAGCTTCGGGCCTGAGCTTGGAAAAAACGATCTGCTGCTCGCTGTACAGGCCGCCGTGACCCGAGAGCATATAGGAGACCGCACAGCACAGGGCGTAAAGGGGCAGGCCCTCGCCGCCGAAGAGCTCGAAGGAAAGCATCACGGAGGTAATGGGGCAGTTGGTAATGCCGCAGAAGACCGCGCTCATGCCAAGCGCCGCGGAAAAGGAAGGGTCGAGCCCCAGCAGCGGCCCGGCCACACACCCGAAGGTGGCGCCGGTGTAAAAGGCCGGCACGATCTCGCCGCCCTTGAAGCCGGCGCCCAGCGTGACGGCGGTGAAGAGGATTTTCAGCGCGAACGCCTCCGGCCTTGCGCTGCCGCCGATCGCCTCGGCGATCATATCCATGCCGGCGCCGTTGTAGTCATAGGTGCCGACCAGCAGGGTGAGGACGATGACCAGCGCGCCGCCCGCCGCGGCCCGCAGGATCAGGTTCGGGATGTATTTACAGTAGAGGCGGGAGGCGGTATGGATGGCTTCATAAAACAAAACGGCCAGCAGCGCGAAAAGGGCGCCCATGATGGTCACCTGCACCAGGGAGAGCGGGGAGAGCGCGGGCACCCCGGTGACGGTGAAGGCGGTGTGGGTCCCCCCGAAGGCATCCGCGATCAGAAGGCCGATTAGGGCGGAGAGGGTCGCCGGGACGATGGCGGAATAGTGGATCACGCCCACATGCACCACCTCCATGGCAAAGATGATGGAGGTGAGCGGGGTCCCGAACAGGGCGGAGAAGGCGGTGCTCATGCCGCACACCACCAGGGTGCGCACCGAGGCGCTGTCGAGTTTGAGTCGGTGCCCGATGCCGGAGGCGATGGAGCCGCCCAGCTGGAGGGCCGCGCCTTCACGGCCGGAGGAGCCGCCCAGAAGGTGGGTGAGGATGGTGGCGAAAAAAATGAGAGGCGCCGTACGAAGACGGAGCCGCTCGTTGTCGCGCACGGCCACCAGAACGAAGTTGGTGCCTCTGTCCTGCCTGAACCCGCATACCTGATAGAGGAGTGCGATCACGACGCCGCCCAGGGGGAGGAGCCAGAGCAGCCAGGGGTGCTCCATGCGCAGCTCGGTGGCGAATTCAATGCCGTGATGAAAGGCCACGCCGACCGAGCCGATCAGCAGACCGGTGACGCAGGCGAAGAGGATCCAGCGGAAAAAGGCCTTTAAATAGGTCAGCTGCATCTGTATGCTCTTGAGCAATGGTATCATCTCCGATTAGGTTGGATTCGCTGTTACAGAACCAGTATAACATAGCTTATGCAAATTCGCACTTCTCAGTGGATTTTTTTTGTAAATATGTTATACTAAATTATACAATCTGCCCCGCGGCAGGAAACCCCGCAAAATAATAAGGAGGTATTACCTTGTCGGAGGACCCATTATGGCAGCTTCTTTTGCTGCCCGTCCTGCTCATCGCACTGAACGCCTTTTTTGCCGCGACTGAAATCGCCGTCATCTCTCTCAGCGAGAATAAACTGCGCCGTCAGGCCGAGGAGGGCGATAAGAAAGCGGAAAAACTTCTGATCATGGTGCGCCAGCCTGCGGCCTTTCTCTCTACCATCCAGATCGGCATCACCCTGTCGGGCTTTCTGGCCTCGGCCTTCGCGGCGGACGCCTTTGCCGACCGGCTGGTGCGCTGGCTCACCGTGACGATGCACGTCACCACCGTTCCCGAGCCCACGCTCAAGACCCTCTCGGTGCTTTCCATCACCATCATCCTCTCGTTCTTTACGCTGCTGTTCGGGGAACTGGTGCCCAAGCGGGTGGCCATGCAGAGATCCGAGCAGGTGGCCCGCGGAGCCTGCGGCGTCGTGCATGTCATGGCGCGGGTGGCCCGCCCCTTCATCTGGTTCCTGTCCGCCACGACCAACGGGGTCCTGCGCCTGCTGCACATGGACCCCAACGCGGACGAGGAGGACGTCTCCGAAAGCGAGATCCGCATGATGGTGGATATCGGCGAGGAAAAGGGCACCATCGAGACCAGCGAGCGGGAGCTGATCCAGAATGTCTTCGAATTCAACAATATGACCGCCGAGGACGTGATGATCCACCGCACCGATATGGTCATGCTGTGGAGCGGGGATACCGACGAGGAGATCATCAAGGCCATCGAGGACTCCGGCCTCTCGCGCTTCCCGGTCTATAACGAGGACGCCGACGACATCATCGGTATTCTCTTCACGCGGGACTATTTCCTGAACGACCGGCTGGCCCAGCCCAAGCCCCTGCGGGAGGTCATCCGTCCGGCCTACTTTGTCCCGGAGTCGGTGCGCACCGACATCCTCTTCCGCGACATGCAGAGCAAAAAGGTACATATGGCCATTGTGGTGGACGAGTACGGCGGCACCAGCGGCCTTGTGACCATGGAGGATCTGCTGGAGGAGATCGTCGGCAATATCTATGACGAGTTCGACCTGCCGGACGAGCAGGAGATCACCCAGCTGGAGGACAACCTCTGGCGGGTCGCCGGTTCGGCCAAGCTGGAGGATCTGGAAAAGGTCCTGGACCTCTCCCTGCCGGAGGACGAGGAATACGATACCCTCGGCGGCCTGGTGTTCGCCCAGCTCTCGGTCATCCCCGAGGACGGCAGCCAGCTGGAGGTGGACGCCTGCGGCCTGCATATCCGGGTGGAAAAGGTCGGCGACCGCCGGGTGGAATGGGCCCTGGTCTCCAAGCTCCTCCCCGAGCCGGAGGAAGACGCGGAATAAACCTGAACTCTGAAAAAGGGAGCGAGCCACACTGGCCCGCTCCCTTTCCTTTTGGATGCCGCGGCCCCGGGTGGCTTTCCTTTCATACCCGCCCCCCGCGGGGGGGCTCTGCCGGCGGGCGGGGGGCCGCACACGGTACGATGCGGAAGGAGACCTTCTCTCCGCCCGGCCGCCGGTCCTGGCGCTGCGGACGGTGCGGACAAAGAAACAGAGAACGAGCGGCTCC
>CAZVHV010000142.1:0-4676 GCA_964627025.1 uncultured Oscillospiraceae bacterium
CATCGTCCACGGCCGGCCCGAGGGTACAAATGATCTTCGTCTTTCTCATATCTTTGACTCCATTCAAATTACTTGAGGTTTCTTTTCCTTCGTAATGCTCCTATCATACTACAAACGGCCCGCCCTTAAAAGTGCTATTTCCGACAAAAAATCGACCGGGTCGTCCCTTTGTGACGAAAGCAGTCTGAAAAGAAGAAAAAGAAGAACACGGAGCGTGTCCTTCTTTCCATCCGATGCATTTTATGACAGCCCGAGCAGCAGCGTCGCGATCCGGAAGTAGATCAGCAGGGAGATCGCGTCCACAATGGTGCTGAGGATCGGGCTGGCCATTACCGTGGGGTCAAGCCCCAGCTTTTTTGCCATCATGGGGAGCATGCAGCCCACCATCTTCGCCACGAAGACATTGCCCACCAGGGTCAGGCAGACCACGGAGGCCACGGCGACGCTCACGCGGTCGACGAGCAGCACCTTGATAAAGTTGCATGCCGCCAGCGTGATGCCGCACAGGACCGCCACCCGGCTCTCCTTCCAGATGACGGCGGGCAGGTCGGAAAATTCGATCTCGTTCAGGGCGATGCCGCGGATGATGGTGACCGAGGCCTGGCTGCCCGAGTTGCCGCCTGTGTTCATCAGCATGGGGATAAACGCGGTCAGGGCCGCCTGGACCGCCAGCACGCCTTCAAACTTTTTGATGATCGTGCCGGTGAAGGTGGCCGAGATCATGAGGATCAGCAGCCAGGTGATGCGCTTTTTCCAGGTCTCGACGACGCCCGTCTTGAAATACGGCTTATCGGTCGGGGTGATGGCGGCCATCTTCTCAAAGTCCTCGGTCGTCTCCTCCTGCAGGACGTCGATCGCGTCGTCCACGGTGACGATGCCCACGAGGCGGTCTTCCTGGTCCACCACAGGCATCGCCACGAAGGAGTACTTGCTGAACATCTGGGCGACGGTCTCCTGATCCTCCAGCGTGCTCACCGAGATGACGTTGGTCTCCATGATGTCTTCCACGATATCGTTCTCGTCGGCAAGCAGCAGCGTGCGGATGGAGACCGTGCCGATGAGCTTGCGGTTTTTATCGGTGACGTAGCAGGTATAGATGGTCTCCTTGTCCACGCCGGTGCGGCGGATCCGCTTGATGGCCTCTTCCGCCGTCATCTGCGGCAGAAGGTCCACGTATTCCGTGGTCATGATGCTGCCGGCGCTGTCCTCGGGATACTTCAGGATCTCGTTGATCATCTTGCGCATCTCGGGGTCGGCCTGGCGGAGGATCCGCTTGACCACGTTCGCGGGCATCTCCTCGACGATATCGACCGCGTCGTCCACATAGAGCTCATCGATGACTTCCTTCAGCTCGTTGTCCGAAAAGCCGCGGATCAGAAGCTGCTGCGCGTCGGGGTCCATGTCCACGAAGGTCTCGGCCGCCAGCTCTTTGGGCAGCAGCCGAAACAGGATGGGGAGCTTTTCCTCCTCCATCTCGTCAAAAATCGCCGCCACATCCGCGGAATTCATGGTGACCAGAATATCCCGCAGGGCGGTATATTTTTTCCCATCCATCAGGGCAAGAAGCGCACTTTCAAGGGTCGCCTTGTTCTCTGCCATGGTTGCTTCCTCCTCATGTTTCGAATCATCAGGCAAAGGGGGCGATCCGCCCCCCTGCCCAGTTTAAGTAGGAAGTAAGCCACAAAAACACAGTCGAGTAACTTTTTACCTGTCGGGTGAGAAAATGTCCGCAGGCATGGTGATACTTCGGCCAGCCAATGTGCCATTACCGCCTGCGTCCATTTTTCCCACCTCACTTTTTTTATTATTTCCAGTTGGTTTGTTTGTTATATTTCATATAATATGCAGAAATAAGTCGATTGTCAATGCCGTCGCGCCCGGCGGGAACAGGAAATTTGGTTCCCGCTCACTTCATCAGCGAGCACACGAGCTCGGTGTAAGCCGCCGGATCGGGCAGCGGCAAGTCGGCGATCAGGAGGGCTTGCCCGTACAGCAGCTCGACGTACTTTCCGGCCAGCTCCCTGTCGCTGTCCACCGCGCTGCGCAGCGCGGCGAAGGCGCCGGAGTCCGGGTTGAGCTCCAGCACCCGCTCGGCCTTCATCGGCATGCCGTTTTCCATCTTGCTGAAATACTTTTCCATCTCCAGGCTCATCGGGCCCTCCGCCGTCATGCAGACCGGGCCGGACTTGAGGATGCGGGAGATGCGGGCCTCCTTGATCCTGTCTCCCAGGACCTCTTTCACGAAGTCCAGCACATCCTTGTTCTCCTCGGCCTGCTTCTCCGCCTTTTCCTTCTCGGCGTCGGTGACCGGAAGGGCGTCGTCGTCGCTGACCGACTTGAACGGCTTCCCGTTCAGCTCTCCCAGCGCCTGGATGACAAATTCGTCGGCCTCGTCGACCAGGTAGAGGATCTCGTACCCGGCGTCCAGGATACGCTCGGTCTGCGGCAGCTTCCGCGCCTTCTCCACGCTCTCCGCGCAGACATAGTAGACAAAGGCCTGAGATTCGGGCATCTTTTCCTGATACTCGGCCAGCGTGACCTGCCTGCCCTCCCGGGAGGACCAGAACAGCAGCAGGTCCCTGAGCACGTCCTTGTGCGCGCCGTAGTCGGCCAGCATGCCGTACTTGAGCTGCATGCCGAAGGTCTTCCAGAAGCCCTCGTACTTTTCGCGCGCCTCGCTCTGGATTTTCAGAAGCTCGCTCTTGATCTTCTTCTCCAGGTTGGAGGCGATGATCTTGAGCTGGCGGGTATGCTGCAGCACCTCGCGCGAAATGTTCAGCGAGAAGTCCTGCGAATCCACCACGCCCTTTACGAAGCGGAAATGATCGGGCAGCAGGTCGGGGCATTTCTCCATGATGAGCACGCCGGAGGAATAGAGCTGCAGCCCTTTCTCAAACTCTCTGGTATAGAAATCGAACGGGGCCCTGGCGGGGATATAGAGCATGGCCTTATACTCCACGGCGCCCTCGGCGGAGGTGTGGATCACCGCGAGCGGGTCTTCCCAGTCTCCGAATTTCTCCTTATAAAAATTATGATACGCTTCCGGCGTCACCTCGCTCTTGGGACGCTGCCAGAGCGGCACCATGGAGTTGATGGTATCCCACTCGGTATAGATTTCCCACTCCGGCTTTTCTTCCTCGCCTTCCCCGGCGGGTTTTTCCTTTTGGCGGGAATGGTCCATCTCCATGACGATGGGATAACGGATATAATCGGAGTATTTCTTCACCAGCCCGGCGAGGCGTCCGCGCTCCAGATATTCGCCGTACTCCTCCCCCTCCGCGTCCGCCTTGATGTTCATGATGATGTCGGTGCCGGTCTGCTCTTTTTCGCAGGGGGTAATGGTATAGCCGTCGGAACCGGCGGACTCCCACTTCCACGCCTCGTCGCTGCCATAAGCTTTGGAAATGACGGTCACCTTGTCGGCGACCATAAAGGCGGAATAAAAACCGACGCCGAACTGGCCGATGATATCCACGTCGGCCTTGTCGCCTTCCGCTGCCGCCAGATCCTGCTTAAACCGCAGGGAACCGCTGCTGGCAATGACGCCCAGATTGGATTCCAGTTCTTCCTTCGTCATGCCCACGCCGTTGTCGGAAATCGTGAGGGTGCGGGCCTCCGGATCCGGGATGATCCTGATCTTGAAGTCCGAGCGGCTCATGCCGACCTTGTCGTCTGTCAGGGCCTTATAGGCCAGCTTGTCCAGCGCGTCGCTGGCGTTTGAAATAAGCTCCCGCAGGAAGATCTCCTTATGGGTGTAGATAGAATGAATCATCAGGTCAAGCAGCCGCTTGGATTCCGCCTTGAATTGCAGTTTCGCCATGTTGTGTCACGCCTCCAAGAATTAAAAATAGGGTTAGCACTCGAAAGATTCGAGTGCTAACCCTATTATGATACGTCACACGTCAAATTTCAAGAGGCTTTTGGGAAAATTCACGGTTTAATTAAAAATATTGGGGTTTTTTTCAAAAAGAGCCTTGACCTGCTCCCAAATGGGCCGGTGCTCCGGGCGGGATAGGCCGGGGTCCCGGTCCAGAAGGGCGCGGGCGGCGTCCTGCGCTTCCCGCAGCAGGCGCAGATCCCCCGCCAGGTCCGCCATCTTCAGCTGCGGCAGCCCATGCTGACGGGCGCCGAAAAAGTCTCCGGGGCCGCGGAGCTTCAGATCCTCCTCGGAGATTCGGAATCCGTCGTTGGTGGCGGCCAGCGCGTTCAGGCGGGCCAGGCTTTCAGGATTTTTGGAAGCGGTGACCAGCACGCAGTAGGACTGATGCTCCCCCCGTCCGACCCGGCCGCGGAGCTGGTGGAGCTGAGAGAGACCGAAGCGCTCCGCGTTCTCCACGATCATGAGCGCGGCGTTGGGCACGTCCACACCGACCTCGATCACGGTGGTGGAGACCAGCACATCGGTCCCGCCCTCCGCAAAGGAGCGCATCACCGCGTCCCGCTCCCCGGCCTTCATTCTGCCGTGGACAAAGCCGATGCGAAGGTCGGGAAAGACCTGCGTGCGGAGGGTTTCGGCATATTCGGTGACCGCCTTCAGCGTCAGCTGCCCGCTGTCCGCCGGCGGCTCGCCCTCCACCACCGCGGGGCACACGATATAGACCTGCCTGCCCGCGGCCGCGCGCTTCCGGACGAAGGCCGACAGCGGCGCCGGTTTGTTCTCCCCCGCGAGGGCGGTG
>CAZVHV010000143.1:0-4590 GCA_964627025.1 uncultured Oscillospiraceae bacterium
ATCCCCGACCCCACCTCGGCGCAGCTGGAGGAGGCCGTCCTGGCGGCCAAGGCGGACGGCGACTCGGTGGGCGGCGCCATCCGCTGCACGGTGACCGGGCTGCCCGCCGGGCTGGGCGAGCCCGACCTCGGGCGCAACGTGGAGGGCATCTTCTCCCAGCACCTGTTCGCCGTGCCCGCGGTGAAGGCGGTGGCCTTCGGCGCCGGCTTCGGCTTCGCCTCCCTGCGCGGCAGCGAGGCGAACGACCCCTTTTATATGGACCACGGCGCGGTCCGCACCCGCACCAACCATTCGGGCGGCGTGAACGGCGGCATCACCAACGGGATGCCGGTGGTGGTCGAGGTGGCCGTCCGGCCCACCCCCTCCATCTCCCGGCCCCAGCAGACGGTGGACCTCGCGGCCGGGACCGACGCCGAGCTGGTGGTTCACGGGCGGCACGACCCCTGCATCCTCCCGCGCGCGGTGGTGGTCATCGAGGCGGCGTCGGCGCTCGCGAGCTGCGAGCTCCTCGGTCTGTGAGGGGTGGCGGCATGAGTGAACTGGATCTGCTGCGCACCGAGATCGACGACATCGACCGTCAGCTGACCGCGCTGTTTTTGAAGCGCATGGACATCACCCGCCGCGTCGGGATGTACAAGCAGAAAAACGGCATCCCGGTGCTGGACACCGAGCGCGAGCGCGAGGTGCTGGTGAAAAAGGCCGCCATGGCGAACGATCCGGCCGAAAAGGCCGCCGTCACGGCCCTCTACGAGGCGGTCATGGCCATCAGCCGGCGGCAGCAGCGCACGCTGGTCTCCGAAACGGGCAACGACGACTACAACCGCATCGCCGCGGCCATCGCCGCCCCCCGGACCCCGCTGGCGCGTCCCCGGGTCCTCTACCAGGGGGAGCCGGGCGCCTACGCCGAGGAGGCCGCCGTCGGCTTTTTCGGGGAGTCCGCGCGGCGGGAGCATGTGGGCACCTGGGAGGACATCTTCCTCGCCCTCCGGCGCGGGGACGCCGACTACGGCATCCTCCCCATCGAAAACAGCTCCACCGGGTCCATCCAGCAGGTCTACGACCTTCTGGCCCGCTACGGCGCCTACATCGTGGGCGAGCAGACCGTCAAGGTGGAGCACTGCCTCATGGCCCCCGCGGGCGCGCGCCTGGACACCATCCGCGAGGTGTACTCGCACGAGCAGGGGCTGCTCCAGTGCGCCGCGTTCCTGCGGGACTACCCGGCGTGGCAGCGCCTGCCCCGGCTCAACACCGCCGAGAGCGCCAAATATGTGGCCGCGCAGGGCGACCCCTCCCGGGCCGCCATCGGCAGCCGGCGGGCGGCGAAGCTCTACGGCCTGGAGATCTTAGCCGAGAACATCAGCTCGAGCACCCAAAATTACACCCGCTTCGTGGTGGTCTCCCCGGTGCTGGAGCTGCGGCCCGGGCGCAGCAAGATCAGCGCCGTCTTCGTCCTCCCCCACCGCAGCGGCGCGCTCCACGCGCTCATGTCCATCTTCGCCGTCAACGGCCTGAACATGGTCAAGCTGGAGTCCCGCCCCATTTCAGGCCGGAACTGGGAATATCTCTTCTTCGTGGACTTCGGCGGCGACCTCACCAGCCCCGCCATGGACGGGGTCCTGCGCGAGCTCTCCCAGACCGCCGAGCAGTTCCGGATGCTGGGCAACTACAAGGAGAGTGAGCCTGTATGAGGAACATCGTGCTCATCGGGATGCCGGGCAGCGGCAAGACGACGGTCGGCGCGCTGGTGGCCGATCGGCTGGGGCTGACCCTGCTGGACACCGACGCCATGGCGGCCAAGTCCGAGGGCCGGTCCATCCCCGCGCTGTTCCGGGAAAAGGGCGAAGCCTACTTCCGCGACGTGGAGAGCGCCATGGCGCGGCGGGCGGCGGCGGCCGAAAACGCGGTCATCGCCACCGGCGGCGGCATGATCCTGCGCCCGGAGAACATGAGGGCCCTCGGCAAAACGGGGGTCATCTGCTTCCTGGACCGCCCGCCCGAGGACATCGCGCAGGAGGACCACGCCGGGCGGCCGCTCATCGGCGCGGACCGGGATCGGATCCTGCGGCTCTACCACCAGCGCATCGGGCTTTACCGGCGCTACGCGCAGTGCACCGTCGACAACCGCGGCACCGCCGAGGAGGCCGCCGAATCGCTGGTGCGGAAACTGGAGGGAAAACGATGAAATTTCTTGTGATCAACGGGCCCAACCTCAACCTGCTGGGCCAGCGCGAGCCGGACATCTACGGCAGGGAGGACTACGCCGCCCTCTGCGCGCTGGTGGAGGCGCACGCCGCCGCCCGCGGCAGCATGGCCACCTGCTTCCAGTCCAACCACGAGGGCGCCATCATCGACGCCATCCAGCAGGCGCAGGGGGTCTACGACGCCATCGTCATCAACCCCGCGGCCTACACCCATTACAGCTACGCCATCCACGACGCGCTGAAAGCGGTCACCGTCCCCGCGATCGAGGTGCACATCTCGGACATCAGCCGGCGGGAGGATTTCCGCAAAACTTCGGTCACCGCCCCCGCCTGCGTCGGGCAGATCTGCGGCAGGGGTTTCCACGGCTATACCCTGGCCATGGACCGCTTTCTGGAGGGCGAAGCATGAAACGGCTGTGCGTCATCGGCGACCCGGTCCTCCACTCCAAATCCCCCCTCATCCAGAACGCCATGCTCCGCGCGCTGGGGCTGGACGGCGACTACGTCTACTCGGCCGTGCCCGTCCCGCGCGGCGAGGTCGGGGCGTGGCTCGAGCGGTGCCGGCGCGAGGGTTTTCTGGGCTTCAACGCCACCATGCCGCACAAGGAGGCCCTCGTCCCCTTCATGGACGTGCTCTCGCAGGACGCCGCCGACTGCGCCTCGGTGAATACCGTCTGTATTCGAGATGGAAAATTATACGGATTTTCGACCGACGGCGAGGGATTTGTCCGCTCCCTGCGCGACGCGGGCGTGGAGCCGGCCGTCGGCAAGGCGGTCCTGCTGGGCGCGGGCGGGGCGGCCAAGGCGGTGGCGCTCAAGCTGGCCGCGGCGGGGGCCGGGTCGGTGGTCGTGTGCAACCGGACGGCGGAAAAGGCCGAGCGGCTGTGCGCCGCCAGGCCGGACGTGCTGCGCGCCGCCTCCTTCGAGCCGGAGGCCCTGCGCGCCGAAGCGGCCGGCGCCGACCTGCTGGTCAACTGCACCAGCCTGGGCATGACGGGGACGCAGGGGCAGTTTTCCGACCTCTCCTTTCTGGACGCCCTGCCCGCCCGGGCGGCCGTGTGCGACCTGATCTACAGCCCGCCGGAGACCCTGCTGCTGGCCGGGGCGAAGGCGCGGGGGCATGTCACCCTCAACGGGCTGGGGATGCTCATCCACCAGGCCATCTGCGCGCTGGAATATTTTCTGGACCGGCCCCTGGACGCCAAGCAGATGCAGGCGGCCGTCCGGCGCGTGTTATAACAAAAAAAGCGGACCGGGGATCCCCGGTCCGCTTTTTTTGCACATTTTTCCCTCTGCGTTTTTCGGGCGGCGGCCCAAGCGGACTACTCGCCCTTGTATTTTCTTCGGGTGGCAATGCCGCCCCGGATATGCCGCTCCGCCTTGTTTTCTTCAAGCACCTGTTTGACCTGCAGATAAAGAGGGCGGTTAAAGGACGGCAGACGCTCCGAAAGATCCTTGTGAACCGTTGACTTGCTGACGCCGAATTTCTGCGCGGCCGTGCGCACCGTCGCCCTGTTTTCGAGTATGTAAACGGCCAGCTCACAGGCCCGTTCTTCGATATTCCCTTTCAAACCGGCAACACTCCCCGCAACTTCATCTCACTGATGGATGTATATGCGGGCTGGATTCGGGATATTAAGGTTTTCGCGCCCCTCTTCAAATTTCCGGCCGAGCTTTTCTATATTTGCAGGAAATCTGAAAGGCGTTGGGAATGTCTGTCTGCCGATCTGTCGTCAGCTCGCAGCTGGAGCACCGACAGCGGCCGACGCACGTTTTGGTTCTGGGCTACGGCCTGCGCCGCACCAGCCGGGCGCTCTGCGAGCAGATCCTGTCCGTCGACCAATCCTGCCTGCGCAGGCAGGCGCATCGGCCGCGTGGACGACAGCTTTCGCTACCCTTTGGCGCTGCAGCTGGACACAGCGGGACGATCGGCATATTGCATATAATAAAAGGGAGCCTAACGGCTCCCTTTTATTTGCCTTTTTCCTATAAAGATGCTTAAGGTAACCGATTATACCTATGATGATTTGGGACGGCTGACCTGCGAGGCTGAGAGCAGTTCCGGTGTGACCATCCAGTCCTATTCCTACACTTATGACGATTATAGTAACCGTGACACGCTGACCGCCGCCGGTGAAGACGTCTACACTACGGACTATATGTACAACGCCGACAACCGGCTACTGACCGAAACCAGAACCACGGCCGATTCGGTAGATACCATGTATTATTATTACGATCCCAACGGGAACCAGACCGCGAAAGTCTCCGAGCATGTCGCCGAGGGCACGGGAGCGGAAAGCGCTGTCCTGACCGAAGGGGTTGCGGGGTGCGAGCTGAGCAGGTATAATGGATTTAACCAAATGGTGGAAACCGATATAGATGGTAC
>CAZVHV010000144.1:0-4545 GCA_964627025.1 uncultured Oscillospiraceae bacterium
GACCAGACGGATTACAGAAACCGATACGACAATTATATTGAACGCTACGACAAAGCAAAAAAGCGGTTGGACACCCTGCGGGAGCAGCGTCAAATGCAAGAACTAAAGGGCGACATCCTGAGTGGTTTTCTGTTCGAGTTGGGCGAACTGTACGAACTGCCGATGGTTTTCAAGGAAGCTACATGGGATGCGCTGGTAGACCATGTGACCGTCCACACCGACGGCAGAGTCGTTTTTACCTTTAAGAACGGCACAGAGGTCACGGAAATGCTGTAAAACATCATCATAACAATTATACCAAGGAAGCCCTCAAATGAACTGAGGGCTTCCTTGGTATATGCCCCTGTTTCAATCGAGAACTTTCGCCTTGCTGTTACCATCATCCAACCGGAGATGCTACGCCCACTATGACAAGATAACTAATCGAAAAACGATAGCCAAGTAAAAAAACGAATTGAATTGCATATATAGTGGTTAGAGAGATATGTTGACCATAATAATCCCATCATATTGTGGTCTGATGATTACTACGGGTGCACTAATAATGTGAAAAGTACTTGTTATAGAAGCTTTTCGGGGCATAAAAAAACGTTAAGGCAACTGATACGATTGTATCAATTGCCTTAACTGCTATGGTGCCGGTGGTGGGACTTGAACCCACACGCCATCGCTGGCAACGGATTTTGAGTCCGCCCCGTCTGCCAATTCCAGCACACCGGCAGGTGATTGGGTAAAAGGCGCTTAACGCATTATACAACACCCGGTGGACCTTGACAAGAATTTTTTAAATAACAGTATGAAATTATTTCACTCTATGATATGATAAAAGTTAATGAAAACGGAGGTGGTTTTTCTGACAAGGCGAACCGTAGGGACGCTCTGCCTGCTGGCGGGCCTGCTGATGTTTCTGCCCGGCTGTTTTTTCAAATCCATCGACGAGCTGTACGGCGTGCCACAGGCATCGGAGGAATATGTAAACCTGAAAGCCACCATCGACGCGGTCAAAGGAACGGCGGACTATGCCGCGCCTGTCTCGGGAAGTAATACCCAAACGGTGCAGCTGGTAGACCTGGACGGGGACGGCACGCAGGAAGCGGTCACCTTTTTCCGGGACAGCGCGGCCGAGAAACCGCTGAAAATCTATATCTTCCGTCAGACGGGAGAGGAGCAGTATAAGGTCGAAGCGCTGATCGAGGGGGATGGCACCGCCATCGAATCTGTCGCATACCGCGACCTCGGCGGCAGCAGCGCCAAAGAAATCATCGTAAGCTGGCAGATGAGCACGTCGGTCCACACCCTTGTGGCCTACAGCCTGGAGCAGGACGAAGTGACCGAGCTCATGCGCACCGGCTACAGCTATTATGCCGCCACGGACATCGATATGGACAATGTTTACGAACTGCTGCTGCTGCAGGTGGACACAGTGGAGGGAGACAGCGCCGTGGAGTATTACGACTATGAGGACGGCACCATGGCGCTGCGCTCTTCCGCGCCCCTCTCCAAGGGCATTACGGGCATACGCAACTACCGGGCGGGCTCTCTGAAGAATTTTGTCCCTGCGTTTTTTGTGACCTCCGGATACGGCGGAAACGGAGAAAGCGGAGTCATCACCGATATTTTCAGTGTGGACAGTGTGGACAAGGAGCAGCTTTATAATCTCACCAGGGACCCGGATACGGGCCGCAGCAGCACGACCCTCCGCTTTTACACCAGCGTAGAGCCCACCGACATCAACGGGGACGGCGTGCTGGAACTGCCCCAGACTCAGGCCGTGGCGACCTACAACAAGACCGCGGCGGCGGACGATTTCTGGGTCATCAAGTGGCGGCAGTATGACCGGGACGGAGCGGCATGGCCGGTTTTTACCACATACCATGATTACAACGCCTATGACCGCTGGTACCTTATCCTTCCGGACGCGTGGGAGGGGAAATTCACCCTCGGCCGGGGAGACACCAACACCGCCACCGGCGAGCGCTCGGTCGTCTTTTCCTATTGGACCGGAGACGAGAAGACCGAGCCGCAGCCGTTCCTGATTATCTACAAGCTCACGGGCACGAACCGGGTGGCTCATTCCAAACGCGGCAACCGTTTTGTCCTCAAGACGGAGAGCGACGCCATCTATGCCGCCGAATTTATCAAATGTGACTGGGACTGCGGCCTGGATGCCGACAGCTTGCGGGCGCGGTTCGACCTGATCCGGACCGACTGGTTTACGGACGACTGATTTCAAAAGGAACAGAGGAGGTTTCGTCGGATGAAAAAAGTACTGGTGCTGGAGGATGAAGCCAACATCCGTAGCTTTGTGGTGATTAATCTGAAACGGGCCGGTTACGAGGCGATCGAGGCCGAAACCGGTGAGGAGGCGCTGGCACAGCTTCGGCGCAATCCGGGCATCAAAGTGGCCCTGCTAGATATCATGCTGCCCGACATGGATGGCTTCGAGGTCTGCCGCCGGATCCGGGCGGGCAATTCCCATATTGGCATCATCATGCTGACCGCCCGCACGCAGGAGATGGACAAGGTCACCGGCCTGATGACAGGCGCCGACGATTATGTGACGAAGCCCTTTTCGCCGGCCGAGCTGACCGCCCGCATCGATGCGCTCTACCGCCGCACCGGCGGCGAATCGGTGATGGACGACGGCGAGCTGCGTCAGGCGCCCTTCCTGCTCAATACCCGCAACCGCACGCTTGAAAAGAACGGCCAGCGGGTGAAGCTGACCCAGGTGGAATATTCCATCATGAAGCTTTTCATGGACAATCCCGGCAAGGCGCTCTCCAGAGAGGAGATCCTGGACGCGGTGTGGGGCCGCGATTACCTTGGCGAGCTGAAGATCGTGGATGTGAACATCCGCCGTCTGCGCATCAAAATCGAAGA
The DNA here is from genome assembly GCA_964627025.1 of uncultured Oscillospiraceae bacterium. Classification (GTDB taxonomy): domain Bacteria; phylum Bacillota; class Clostridia; order Oscillospirales; family Oscillospiraceae; genus JAEWRY01. The sequence goes on from CAZVHV010000144.1 coordinate 2,881, forward strand.
TGACCCGACCAATCCGGTCTACATCACGACGGTATGGGGTTACGGCTATAAATGGGGCTTCTGAACTGCTGCCCACGCTTCACATGGACGAGAGGTGATCTGATTTGTCGAAAATAAAAGGCATCCGCAAGCGATGGATGCTCAACAGCATCAGTGCGGTCCTTTTTATCGTGCTCTTCGCGGTGACCGCTTTTTCGGTGGCCATGGTGGGCTATTATTACTCCGGCATCAGCGCGGGGCTTCAGGCGAAGGCGAAGGCCGCCACGGGCTATTTCAGCAATTACAAATCGGAAAGCGAGTATCTGCAGGCCGCGCGGAACCATGTGGAGACCTTTGAGGAGAGCGCGTCGCTGGAGACCCAGTTCCTCAACCCATCGGGCAGCGTGCTCTACTCCTCTTACGGCCTGACCATAGCGGGGTCGGTGCCGGGCACCACCGACATCAGCAGCGCCATTGCCACCAAAGCCATGAGTTCCTGGACGGGACGGTATGATCAGACCGGAGAGCATATTATGGCGGTATCCTCCCCTCTGATCTATAACGGTTCGGTGGTGGGTGTGCTGCGCATCGTCACCTCCATGACGATGGTGGACCGGCAGATCGCCATCATCATCGGCATCGCGCTGGCGATCGGGGCGGCCATCCTTGCGCTGGTCTACTTTTCCAACCTTTATTTTGTCAAGTCGATCGTCGAGCCCATGGCTGGCATTACCGATACCGCCAAACGGATCGCCGGGGGCAGCTACGGAATTCAGATGGAGAAAAAATTCGACGACGAGATCGGCGACCTCACCGATGCCATCAATGATATGTCCATGAAGATCAAACAGTCGGAGAAGATCAAGTCTGAATTCATCTCCTCGGTCTCCCATGAGCTGCGCACGCCGCTCACCGCCATCAGCGGCTGGGCCGAGACCATTGAAAGCGGCGAGATACGGGACGCGGAGGATATCAAGAAGGGAATGGGCATCATCGTCAGCGAGGCGCGGCGGCTGACCAATATGGTGGAGGAACTGCTGGAGTTTTCCCGGATCGAGGACGGGCGCTTCACCATATCCATCGAACCGATGGATATCAAGGCCGAGCTGGAGGACGCGGTCTACACCTACCGGGAGTTTTTCAGGCGCGAGGGCATCACGCTGGAACACACCGACTGCGAAGAGGAATTCCCCGTGATGGAAGGCGACCCGGAGCGCATACGCCAGGTGTTCTGCAATCTGCTGGACAACGCCGCCAAGCACGGCGGGTCGGGCAAGCGCATCGACACCTCCATCTGCCGGGAGGGAAACGAGGCGGTCATCCGCATCCGGGATTACGGCCCGGGTATTCCGCCCGATGAACTGCCGCACGTGAAATATAAATTCTACAAGGGCAGCTCCAAGGCAAGGGGCAGCGGTATCGGCCTTGCGGTATGCGAGGAGATCATCACCCGGCATAACGGCAAGCTGGATATCACCAACGCGCCCGGCGGCGGCTGCCTTGTCACCATCCGCCTGCCCATCGAGGCCTAAATGGAACAAAAGTTCTATTATCGTCTTGCAATTTCTCGGCAGGTTTGCTACAATCATTGCAAAGGAGAACATACCGCATATGTCTGAACAGAAAAACCAACCGAGGGAGGCCTCCTGTTTCCGCACGATGATCGGCGGGCAGGCCCTTATCGAG
>CAZVHV010000145.1:0-4535 GCA_964627025.1 uncultured Oscillospiraceae bacterium
GTGCTGTGCCGCTCGGCCGCGGTCCCGCCGCGCCCGTTCGCGCCGGCCTGTGGCGTGGGGCTGTTCTTGTGGTTGTGGGTGGAGGTGGAGGCGATGAGATAGAGGACGATGCGCTTGATGAAGTTGAAGGTGGGGGTGGGCAGGCCGTTGGACTGCACGCCCTCCCACTGCTTGCCGATGTAGAAGTTCTCGTTGTTTTCCACCGTCTCGTAGAGGCGGATGCGGGACTTGAAGTCCACACCGCGCTCATATTCGCGCCATACCCGCTCGGGGGTCTGCGGCTGCCGTTCCATCATGCGTCCCTCCGTTTCGGCCCGAACGGGTCATAGCCCATGAGGCTGGCGATGCCCGCCTGCAGTTTCGCGTCGTCCAGGGGGAACTCGGGCTCCTCCTCCCGGGCCTCCCGCGCGGGGGTCGGACGCCGCTCCAGCCGCGCCTCGAGGGCGTCGAGCCGTGCCTCGGCGGCCTTCAGCCGCCTTTCCAGCCGGAAAAAAATCATTGCTTGCTCTCCTTTCGTATACGGGCCCCGCCTCACCAGGCGAGGTAGCTGCCGCTGACCGCCCCGCCCCGCATCACGTCGTCGAAGTCCTCCGCCCTTCCGTTCTCCTCCGGGTTCCGCGGGGCATCCCGCTGCGCGCCCAGCGCGCGGTGCGCGCAGAGGTAGCGGAGGGCGTCGGGCGAGTGGGTGATGTCGTGCGGCTCGGTGGCCGCGTCGGACGGGTTGCTCTCGCTGTGCATCAGGGCGGGCAGGCTGCGGATGAGCGACACGCAGGTGTCGAAGACGATCAGCCCCGGCCTGCCGTCGCCGCGCGTCTTCAAGTACTCCTTGACGCACATCCACCCCTGCACCCGGGCGTTGGAGGCCCTCACCAGGCCGATGCCGTGTTCGGTGAAGATCTCGGCCATGGTGCGCCCCGAGTCCTTGAGGGTGGTCCACATGTCGGGGGGCGCGATGGTGTAGCGGATCTCCTCGCCGGGCGGGGTGAGGCGGCGCATGGCCGCCGCCGCGTCCGAGACCACCAGCCCGGGCTCGCAGTACTCGCGGTAGACCCAGATCCGCCCGCCGCCGTCGATGGCCGCCCAGTAGCAGGCGAACATGTCCAGCCCGTAGTCGAAGACCCGGTAGCGGGGCCACGCGGCGGGCAGGGATACCGGGGCCGCCACGTGCTTCTCCCGGCGGAACTCGCGGAAGAACTGCCCGGCCAGCGCGTCCCAGTCGCCGTAGCGGTGCGCCGCGCGGATATCCTCGGGCAGCAGGTCGAGCGAGGCGATGTAGTCCCTTCGCTCGTCGTCCGAGAGGGCGGTGTTGTCGTCCACCGTGGCGGGGATGAAGCGGTAGTCGTCCGGGTTTTCCCGGGCGGCGTCGTACTCCCGGACCACGAAGAGGCGGCGCACCCACTGGTGGCCCACCCCGCCGGGGTTGCAGGTGAGGTACATCCGCTTGGGCAGCCCGTTGGCCCCGCGCAGGCACGCGCCCAGCATGCGGAACTCATACTCGGTGAAGTGGGTGGCCTCGTCCAGGAAGATCCAGTCGTACTCCTGGCCCTGGTACTCGGTGAGGGCGGCCTGGCTCTGCAGGTGGCCGAACTTGACGAGCGAGCCGTTGGAGAAGAAGACGGTGCGCTGGGTGGCGCTGTAGTCGGCAAGGTAGTGCCCGGCGGGCTTCCCTCCGGCCGCCGCGCCGCCGATGGCCTGGAGCATGGGCTGGATCATGGTGGCCTCCAGCTCGGGATAGGTGCGGCGCATAATGAGGATGCGGATGCCGGGGTTGGACAGGGCCCCCAGCAGGGCCTTCACCCGCACCGCCCACGATTTTCCGCCCGCCCGCGCCCCGCCGTAGGCGATGTACTTTTGCCGGGCGAGGAAAAATTCCCGCTGCTTGGGGTTGGGGGCGGGGATGCGGTAGGTCACGCGGAGCGGCCCCCCCGCCCGTTTCACGCTGCGCGCCATGCTCTCCCCCCTCACTTTCCAAAGTCGGCCGTCTCCTTCTCGGCCCCGCCCACCGTCACCTCGACGGTGAGGGTACCCTCGCCGCCCGCCTGGGTGCGGTCGAGGAAGGCGCCGAAAAGGGGCTGCTTGACCGACAGCACGGCCATGGAGTCGGTGCGCTGCTGGAGCCGGTCGGAGATGGCGTCGGCCGCCTTCTGCAAGATCTCGCTCAGCGTGTCGCCCTCGCCGGCGCGCAGCCAGCGGGTCAGGGTGGACGAGGTGACGTCGGCGGACCCGGCCAGCCCCTGCCAGGTGGGCCTGCGCCCCTCCCCGTCGCATTTTTCGAAATAGTCCGCGCACACCGCCGCGAGGGCGGGGGCGGTCATCTTCCGTCTGCCGGCGCGCCGGGCCGGCTTGGGTTCTGTGGTTGTCTCTGCGGCATTGCGCAAGGCAGCTGCCTCCTTTTTTTGCCTTTCTACCCGTAATAAGCGCCGGACGGACCCGAAAACGGACACGTCATTCTGCACAAATTTGACCGTCTGTTTTTGGGCAAAAAATGAAACGCCTTCGGGCACAAGGCCTTTGGGCGTTTCACAGGTTTGGTATGGAGTTGAAAATTTTTCCGTCCCGGCGGGCGGAGGGCGGGTCAGGCCTCGTTGCAGGTCTCGGCGAAGGCCCGGGCCAGCCCGGGGTCGAACTGCCCGCCGGCGCCGCGCAGGATCTCGTCGGCCGCCGCGCCCGCGGACATCGCCCCGCGGTAGGCCCGCTCCTGGGTCATGGAGTCGAAGGCGTCGGCGATGGCGATGATGCGGGAGAGCAGGGGGATCTCCTCGCCGGCCAGCCCCTGGGGATAGCCCTTCCCGTCCCACCGCTCGTGGTGGCAGAGGATGTATTCCGCGATGTGCCGGAGCTCGGGGACCGTGCTGGCGATGCGGTAGCCGATGGCGGGGTGCTTTTTGATCTCGCGCCACTCCTCCTCGTCCAGCGCTTCCGGCTTGGTGAGGATCTTCCTGTCGATGCTGATCTTCCCGATGTCGTGCAGGGTGGCGGCCAGCTCCAGCTCGTCCAGTTTTTCCTTGGGCAGGCCGATCTTGTTTCCGAGCCGCTTGGCGAGCTCGGCCATCCGCTCGGCGTGGGACTCGCTCTCGTTGCTCTTTTCGAAGAGGGTGGTCTTGATCGAGGCGAGGATGGAGCTCTGGAGGCTTTTGTGCTCGAGCAGCTTGCGCCGGTACATGAAGTCCTCGGCCATTTTCATGATTTTGTCGAACGATTCCGGCTGTTCGGTCTTGGTGGCGAAGCCCAGCGAGATGTTGGTGTACAGCGTCCTGCCGTCGGGGTCGGCGGCGTGCTCCTCGCAGGCGGTCCGGATCCTGTCGACGATGGAGCGGGCGGTCTGCTCGTCGGTCCTGGGCAGGAGGATGGAGAACTCGTCCCCGCCGACGCGGGCCGCGATGTCGCAGCGCCGGCAGTGCATTTTCAGGATGTTGGCGATCTTGGTCAGCTGGCGGTCGCCCTCGGCGTGTCCGAAGGCGTCGTTGACGAGCTTGAGGCCGTTCACGTCGCCGACGATGACCGAGAGGGGCAGATGGCGCCCGCTGTCCAGCCGCTCCTTCTCCTCCTGGAAAAAGGCCCGGTTGTACAGCCCGGTCATCACGTCGTGGAAGCTCAGGTAACGGATCTCATCCTCTTTGCGCTTGCGCTCGGAGACGTCCCTGCCGATGTCGATCACGCCGATGACCTTCCCGTCGGCGTCGTAGTACGGGGTCTGGAGGACCTCGAGGCAGTGCCGTTCCCCGTCCGGCCCGGTGACGGTCTCTTCCACCCGCCCGGCCTCCTGGGAGGCGGCGGCCCCCTCCCGGTCAAAGAGCTCGCGGTGGGTCCTGCCGATGATCTCGGCCTCGGTCCGCCCCGTGAAGGCCTCGAAGGCCTTGTTGCAGCCCAGATAGACCCCCCGGGTGTCCTGATAGGAGATGAGGTCCGGGATAGAGTCGATGAGCGACCGGAGCAGGGCGTGTTCCCGCTCGGCCTCCAGATAGAGTCCTTTATATAATGTATTGGATCGCTCCAGCTCGCCGTTGATCTTCCGGATGGTCTCCTTCGCGTCCATGACCCGCTTCAGGGCCGGATAGGTCAGCCAGAAGATCAGGACCGACGTGGCCAGAACATACACCACGCCCTTGGCGATGCTGAACAGCACCCTGGCTGACGGCTCCACCGGGATCGCCGCGAGCAGCTTATCGGAAAAAAAGATCCAGCTGCACCCGACGGCAAAATAGATCAGCATGATTTTCAGCGCCCTGCGTCTCGCGCTGTCGGGACGGCTCCCGATCAGGCCCCGGAAGGTGTCCTCCGTCCACTCCAGGCCCGCGGCGTCCTCGACGCGCATATCTCCGTTTCCCATGGCAAACTTACTCCTTCTTGTCTACCTTTATTCCAAGTACATTTTACAGCAACTTCCTTTCTTTGACTACATAAATTTTACAAGAACAGGCAAAAAAGTATATTTTGTGCCCCGCGCGCGCGGCAAAACCCCCTCCGGAGCGGGTCGTCCGGAGGTGGTTTTGCCATTTTCTTCCTTATTTTGCCCCTTCCGCTTCAGCAGGCGG
>CAZVHV010000146.1:0-4474 GCA_964627025.1 uncultured Oscillospiraceae bacterium
CCCTCCCGCCGGATGACCGACGCGTTCAGGGCCGCGTCGGCCTCCCGGCTGCGCCGTTCGGCCGCCGCCGCGGCCTCGCGGTAAGCCGCGGCGCGGGCGGGGATGTCCTCGGGCGCCGCCGCGCCGTACCGGGTCAGCAGCGCGTCGGCCGCCTGCCGCCGCAGCTTTCCCAGCCAGAGCCCGATCCCCAGGGGAACCGCGCCCAGCAGGGCGAGCCAGCCGTGCGCCAGCACGTCCCCCCGCCACAAGATCAGCAGGAAGGCGGCGAGCAAAAGCCCGGCAAGGCCCGGCAGAGCCGCGGTCCGTCCGGCCGCTCTCCGGTGTTCGGCCGCGGTCCGCGCGTCGGCATTGGCCCGCTGCAGGGCCTCGTCGGGCGTCATCCCGGGGAAGCGGGGGTCGGCGATCTGTTCGGCCTCGGCGCGCAGCGCCTCCGCCTGCGTCCTGCGCGCCCGCTCCTGCCGCTTCGCGTCCTCGAGCGCCTGAAAGGCGTCCCGACAGCGCTTGTCCAGCTCGTGCCGGGCCAGACGCCGGTGAAGGGCCTGCTCCGTTTCCAGCGCCTGCCGCTGCGCCTCCAGACGCTCGGTCTCCACCCGGGCGGCGTCGGCGCGCGCGCGCGCGTGCGCCATGCGCTCCAGGCGTGCGTTGACCGAGGCCAGCTCCTCCTCCAGACGGGGGATGAGACCGGCCTTGTTGTATTTTCTACGGCGCTGCCACTCGCGCAGGCGGGCGTCCACCTGGGTGTAGGACACCTCCTCCTCGCCAGAGGAGACCAGCGCGGCGATGCGCTTTTCCAGCTCCCGTTCGCCGGTGAAGGGGATGGCGCCCTGCCCGATGAAGGCCGAGCGCTCGTAGACCCCGCGGCTCACGCCGAGCAGGGTCTCCCCGGCGGTGTCGCCGCTCAGGTCGGCGGCCTTCTCCCCGGTGCGGGCGTCGGTGGCCGAAAAGCCGCCGAAGGGGCTCGCGCCCCGGGCGAACCGGCGCAGCACCAGCTCTCTCCCCCGCCAGGTCAGCGCGATCTCGCCCTCCATAGGGGCGCCCGACCACGGCTGCCAGCGGTTCTTGTCGGCCAGCGCGGTTTTGGTGTCCCGTTCCCGCGTGTCGATGCCATAGAACATGGCCCGCAGGAAGGCGCACCAGGTGGTCTTCCCCGCCTCGTTCGGCGCGTAAATGATGTTCAGCCCCGGTCCGGGGGCGAGGGTCTTCCCCCGCAGGCCCCCGAAGGTGGCGGTCAGCCTGTTGAGCTTCATGGGCAGCAGTCCTCCCCGTTCTCCAGCGCGGCCAGCGCAAACCGGACGGCCTGTTCGGCCAGGGCGGTTTCCCCGGTGTCCTGGGTCTCTCCGCGCCGGGCCGCCATCCGCCGGAGGAACAGCCCGGTCAGCGTGTCCTCCTGCGCGCGCCGCCACAGGTCGCGCGGGAGCCTGGTCTCGTCCCGCAGGGCGACGCTGTAGAACCGGTCCGCCGCCAGCGCCTCGAGCGGGGCCAGGTTGATGCCCTCCGGGCCGCTCTCCCCGGTGAGGATGACGCGGTAGATGTCCTCCCGCGCGTTGTCGGGCAGGGCGGCGGCGAAGTCGGCGGCGGCGTCGACCTTCAGGATCTCGTACCGCCGGCGGCACAGGGGCACGAACTCCAGCCGGACCCCGCCCCCGTCGGCCTCGCCCCACAGCACGCCCTTGTCGCCCGTCTCGTCGAAGCCGCGGCCCTCGGGGCAGCCGGGATAGGCCCAGAGGGTGCGCCCCAGCCTGGCCGGCTCGCTCCGCGTGTGGACATGGCCGAGGGCCAGGTAATCCAGCCCGCTGGCTGCGATCTCGGCGGGGTCGATGGGTCCGTAGCGGCTGTTTTTATTGCCCACCTCGCCGTGGACGCACAGAAAATGCAGCCTGCCGTCGTCCGGGGCGCGGAACCCCGCCAGCAGGCTCTCGTCCTGCACCGGGGCGGTGAAGGCCGCGCCGTGCACCGCGCAGCCCAGCGCGGGCAGCTCCACCGCCTCGACCGACCCGGTGCGAAAAATATGTACGTTCTCCGGCCACGCCATGGCGGCGTAGGGAGAACGGGGGGTGTAGGGGTCGTGATTGCCGGGGGCGAGAAAGACCTGGGCCTTCATCTGCCCCAGCGTGCGGGCGAGGGCCTGGACCGTCTCGTAATAGGCCCGGTCCCCGTCCAGCAGGTCGCCCGAGAGGAGGACGAGGTCGGCGCGCCGCTCGTCGGCCAGGGCCGCGATGCGCCCCAGCAGCTCCCGCTGCTCCGCCCGACGCCGGGCCGCCTTGTCGGGCGGCAGGGAGCGGAAGGGGGAGTCCAGATGAAGATCGGCGGCGTGGATGAATCTGACCATGGTGTTGACCACTCCTTTCGCTGCGCGGGGCGCGTTTAACCGCGGATGTCCAGCCGTTCGGCCGAGACGCACCGCCTGGTCGCGGTGTCGATGGTGAAGAGGACGCTCTCCAGCTTGCAGGGGCCCTCCGCGGGCTCGTAGCGCCGGGGCAGGCCGCCCAGGAAGCGGCTCACCGACTGCTCGGGCTTGATCCCCAGCACCGACACGGCCGGCCCCGTCATGCCCAGGTCGGTGACGAAGCCCAGCCCCCCGGGGAGCACCTGGCAGTCGGCCGTGGGCACATGGGTGTGCGTGCCCCAGAGGGCCTGCGCCCGCCCGTCCAGATGCCAGGCCATCGCCCCCTTTTCGCTGGTGGCCTCGGCGTGGAAGTCCACGAGGACGAGGTCGGCGTCGGCGCCGGCGAGGATCCTGTCCGCCGTGGTAAAGGGCGAGTCGGCGTGGAAATCCAGCTCGCACCGGCCGATGAGGTTGAGCACCCCGATCCGCAGCCCCCGCGGGCCCTCATAGACCCCCCAGCCTTTGCCGGGCGTTTGGGCGGAGAAGTTGGCGGGGCGGAGGGTATAGGGGTTCTCGTCCAGGAAATTGGCGATCTGCAGGCGGTTCCAGGTGTGGTTGCCCAGGGTGATCACGTCCGCGCCGGCGTCCAGGATGTCCTGGGCCTGCTGCGGAAGGATGCCCACCACCGAGGCGTTCTCCCCGTTCACCACCGTAAAATGCACATCGCGAAGCCGTTTCAGGCTCCGCAGGTTCCGCGTGAGGTAATCGATGCCGGCTTCGGCGCACACGTCGCCCACGGCCAATACGTTCAGCAGCACTTGGCTCCCCCTTTTCCGAAACAGTCTGAAAACTATTATATGTGATTTGCGCAAAGAAAAACGCCGGAACGGCGGCAAACTCAGAAGCGCCCCGACTTCCGCCGGAGCGCTCCTGTTCGTGCTTTATTTTGCGTATTCGATCGCCTTGGTCTCCCGGAGAAGATGTACCTTGATCTGACCGGGGTACTCCAGCTCTTCTTCGATCTTTTTGGCGATCTCCCGGGCCAGCAGGACCATCTGGTCCTCGCTGATGACCTCGGGCTTCACCATGATGCGCACCTCGCGGCCGGCCTGGATGGCGAAGGATGTCTCGACGCCCTGGAAGGACGAGGTGACCTCCTCCAGCTTCTCCAGGCGCTTGATATAGTTCTCCAGGTTCTCGCGCCGCGCGCCGGGGCGGGCGGCGGAGATGGCGTCGGCCGCCTGGACCAGACAGGCCACCACCGTGCGGGGCTCCACGTCGTTGTGATGGGCGTGGATGGCGTGGACGACGTCTTCATTTTCCTTATACTTGCGGGCCAGCTCCACGCCGATGCTGACGTGGGAGCCCTCCACCTCGTGGTCGATGGACTTGCCCAAATCGTGGAGGAGGCCGGCGCGCTTGGCCAGGGTGACGTCGGCGCCGATCTCGGCGGCCAGCAGGCCCGCCACATGGGACACCTCGATGGAGTGGCTGAGGACGTTCTGGCCGTAGCTGGTGCGGTACTTCTGGCGGCCCAGGAGCTTGACCAGCTCGGGGTGCAGGCCGTGGACGTTGGTCTCGAAGATGGCGCGCTCGCCCTCGGCCTTGATGGTGGCGTCCACCTCGCGCTTGGCCTTCTCCACCATCTCCTCGATGCGGGCGGGATGGATGCGGCCGTCGATGATGAGCTTTTCCAGCGCCAGACGGGCGATTTCGCGGCGGACGGGGTCGAAGCAGGAGACGGTGATGGCCTCCGGCGTGTCGTCGATGATCAGATCCACGCCGGTCATGGTCTCCAGCGTGCGGATGTTGCGGCCCTCGCGGCCGATGATGCGTCCCTTCATCTCGTCATTGGGCAGGGGAACCACAGAGACGGTGGCTTCGGCCACATGATCGGCGGCGCAGCGCTGAATGGCGAGCGAGATGATCTCGCGGGCTTTGGTGTCGGCCTCTTCCTTGAAACGGGCCTCGATCTCCTTGACCTTCATCGCGGATTCGTGGGTGACCTCGTTTTCCAGCTGGGAGATGAGATAGGCCTTGGCCTCCTCGGCGGTGAAGCCCGAGATGCGCTCCAGGACCTCCATCTGGCTCTTCTTGAGGGTCGCGACCTCGGCGCGGGACTCCTCCAGCTTGGCCAGCTTTGCGGTG
>CAZVHV010000147.1:0-4470 GCA_964627025.1 uncultured Oscillospiraceae bacterium
TGTCCCTATCCCGGCGTTGGATTTATCTGCTGGAGCGCAGACGGCTCCTGTATGAAAACCGATATGGAGAAAATTAACCTCCGAAGCAAAGGCAGGTGATCAAAATGAACAGCATCATCAGCTGGGTGGGCGGCAAGAAAGCACTGCGGGAGATGATCTATCAGCGGATGCCAAAGGAGTTCGGACGGTACATTGAAGTCTTCGGCGGCGGAGGCTGGGTGCTGTTTGGTAAGCCACCCGATACTGCCATGGAGGTCTACAACGATTTTAATTCCGACCTGGCAAACCTGTTCCGCTGTGTCCGTGACCGTCCCCTGGCTCTCTTAAAGGAGCTGAACTTCTTTCCTCTCAACGGCCGCGATGAATTCAATGTCCTGAAAAAGTATCTGACGAAGGAGGAGTTCACAAACGAGTATCTGCGGGAGGAACTGGAGATTGCCGAGCAGTATCTCACAGAGCCGCAGTTTGAGGAAATCGAGCCCATCCTCTTGGAATACGCGCAGATGAATGATGTGAAGCGCGCCGCCGCCTTTTACCGGCTCATCCGCTTAAGCTACGGAAGCGGCTGCACCAGCTACGGCTGCCAGCCCTTCGATATCCGCAGAACCTTCCACCTGCTCTGGCAGGGCAGCCGGAGGCTCAAGGATACCATCATTGAAAACAAGGATTTTGAGGATTTGATCAAGCAATACAGCCGGGAGAACGCCTTCATCTACTGCGACCCTCCCTATTACCAGACGGAAGGACACTACGCCGTGGAATTTAAAAAGGAAGATCATACAAGGCTGCGGGATACCCTTGCAGCTTGTCAGGGAAAATGGCTGGTCAGCTACAACGACTGCGAATTTATCCGGGAGCTGTATCAGGGCTTTTGCATCGAGTCAGTCAGCCGCCTCAATAACTTGGCGCAGCGTTACGACAACGGCTGTGAATACGCCGAAGTCCTGATTTCAAATTACGATACCGGCGAGCGTCTGCGGGACATGCCGTCCCAAATGAATCTCTTTGACGCCGACCTGTTTTCGGCAAACAACGATGACCCCACTGAGGGGCTAACTTAAAGGAGGAAATCCCTATGAAAATGATTGAAATGAAATCTGCTGTAGACAACAAAGGCTACCTTATTTTTTCGGAGGAAACCGTAAGCGCAGCCGGGTTAAAGCCCGGTGACGAGGTGTACGTCACCCTCACGGTTTCGGAGGAAGAACCGGAAGAGGAAGATGATCTGACCCTGCCTTATTCCCTGCTGGAAGATGCGAATATCCCTTTGGATAGCGATCTGGACATCATCTGCGGGGACAGAGAAATCAAGATCCGACCCGCCGACCCGCTGGATCGTCTGCCGGATGAACTGCACGGGCTGTTTGACAACCTGGGCATCCACTCCGACACCGTTCGGGAGGTTATGAAAAAGGAGGGTTACTTCGTATGAAAGCAAAGCCTATTTACAAAATCGTAGACGGCAAGGGGCGTGTCCTGATCCCCAAAGAACTCCGATCCTCCTCTGGCATGGACTATGGTGATATTGTCAGGCTGGGCATCAGCCAGGGAACTATCAGCATCAAAAAAGTGGATCTCATCGAGGTGGGTGATCAATCGCCGGAGGCGGTGGAAGCCTTTGTCCATGCCGCTATCCGTGAGATGCCGGAGGGCACACAGATCGCCATCGCTGCACGGCTGCTGGAACTCATCGAGCAGAGAAAGGGGCAGCGTCATGAGTGAAAAAACATTATTTTCTCAGGAGGACTGCTTACAGACCGGATATGACATGCCCATCAGCGGAAAGGTCATTGTCCTGCATCCTTCCGCACTGCCGGAGGACTGCCGGGAGGCAAAACACCAGCTGTACTTTTGCACCGGAGGAAACGGCAGCAATCCTAATCCCATCAGCCGCTCAATCTTTACCGTTTCCCTGGCGGAAGGAGAAAAAATCCGCTGGAACCGGAGTGACGTGTTCGGTATTGCAAAGCCGGAGATCCTGTCCGATCAGGCCAGACTCCAGCTGTCACAGATTCGTCCCGTGGGAGCGCTGGATTTGAAAAACCATGAGCCGCAATACAGCGGCTATTGTTATCTGCCGGACGGACGCTACACCACCGGTGTCTGGCTGTGCAGTGCGCAGGAGGTCAAGGACTACATTGACATGCAGAAGGACTACCAGCACAAGATCATGGTCTGCGACCGGGAGGACTTCTGCATTTTTGAGATGGTGGACGGAAAGCTTATCTACCCGACACAGGAGGCCATGGAATCGTACCGCAGGGAGCAGGAGCAAAGCGGAGGCATGGAACTGAAGCTATGAAACCAATCAGGACTTAAGGCCGGGATCAGATTGCTGATTCCGGCTTTGTCATAGTCAAAATCAAAAAAGAAAGGACTGAAAACCCATGAAACAAAAAGGAAAACGCATTGGCATTCTCGCCCTTGTTCTCCTACTTCTGGTCTGCGGCGGGATCTATACGGCATACCGCCTGCATCCGGAAAATTTCATCCAGAAGGATGAGATCATCACCCGCGGCGAGTTCGCCGCCATTATGGTGCGGGATATCCCGCTGAATACTGCAAACGCAGAGAAAGACCCGCCCAGCTTTCCTGACATTAACGGTCACTGGTCGGAGGCAAGCATTGAAGCCCTAATCGATGCCGGCATTATTGACCCCCTCGACTATCCGGACGGCTTCTTTCCGGATGACCCCATCACCCGCGCCGAGATCATCAAGATGCTCGTGCGGATCAGCGGAAAGGATGAGGAAGCGAAAAACACCCAGGGACACAGCGGCTATGAGGATCAGGACGCGATCAAAGATGGGGACAAAGGATATCTCATCATTGGCCGTGAGGACGGTATCATCGGGGACACAGATGATAATAAGATCCATCCGAATGATCCTGTGACAAAGGGTGAAGCTGACGATCTGATCGATAAGGTCAAGCCGCAAAAGTCCACGCCAACTCAGGTATCTCCTTCACCAGCCCCCGGTACTTCGGACCAGCCGACGACAACTCCCGTAAATCCGGCTCAGCCAACACCCACGCCGGTAAATCCAGCTCAGCCGACACCTGCTCCGACAAATCCGGCTCTGCATACTCCGACACCTACGCCGGATAATCCGGGCAATGGTTCCGGGGGTAGTTCGGGAGGAGGCTCACATTATTACCCGGACGCACAGGTGCGATTTGAACTTCCTGCGACCGCCCATACCGACACGGAAATTCAAGTAATGCCTGTGTGGAAATACATGAGCAACTTCACCTGGTCGTTAACCAAAGCCGCCGTGGACGGCTCCCAGCAGCCTGTGGCACTGGAAGATGCTATCAGCGGTACCCTCGGATTGGAGGGCGGTACCATTGGGTTCAAGGAGGACGGACAGTATACCCTGACCGCCACAGCAAAGAACTCCAGAGGAAAAGAAACCGTACTGTCCAAACAGATCACGGTCTATCCGATAATTGATCTGAGCTTTGATCTGCCGGAAACGACGCACACGGACAAATCGACCATACTTGCCTTTCAGCTGGAAAAGCTCTATGGGCACGACATCGTGTGGATTACTGAGAAGGATGGAGAAGCCGTGCAGCCAGCCGACATCCTGGAAGGTAAACTTGGGAATGAAGGTGGCACCTTTGTGTTCAGGAGCAAGGGCGAATATATGCTGACAGCATCTATCACCGACGAAACCGGCCGTGTCTTTACTCATACGGAAAGCACCAAAGTCTATCCGGTAGCCGGAATTGCCTTTGAACTTCCAGCCGCTTCCCATACAGATACAACACTGGATGTTTCAACAAATCTGACGGAAGCAGACGGACTGACGGTTGACTGGAGCCTGACCAAAAACGGTGAAGCTGCAAAAGAACTTGCCGATGAGCTGGAAGGTGCTTTGACCAATGACGGCGGCAAGATCCGTTTCAGGGATAAGGGCGTGTATATGCTCACGGGAACGCTCACCGATGAAACCGGCAGAACCTTTGAAACCTCCGGGACTATCACCGTCTATCTGGTAGGCTCCGTTGGATTTTATCTGCCTGAGATCACCCATACCGATACGAGTGTTCAGGTAGAGGCATCATTCCAGAATCTTGGAACAGCGGAAATCCAATGGTCGCTGACCAGAAATGGAGAATCCGTTCCCGTTGCCGATTACATGGAGGGGAAACTCACCGACACGGACAGCACCGTCCGTTTCAAAGAAAAGGGCGAATATGTGCTGAAAGCCGCCTTTACTGACCCCGCGGGAAGAAACTACAGCTATACTACGCCGATCAAGGTATATCCCGTTCCCGGCATCACCTACAAGCTACCGGAAACCGCCCATACCGACACCCTCGTCTCCGTGATTCCAGAAACCTTGGAATTAGACGGTTTAAAAGTGGAATGGCTGTTAGAGAACGGCTTTGGATTCCAGGATTTTGCGACTTATGTCGATGGAACTCTGGATAACAGCGGCGGTTCTATCCGATTCAAGCATG
>CAZVHV010000148.1:0-4424 GCA_964627025.1 uncultured Oscillospiraceae bacterium
CATCATCGAGAAATTCGACGGCGGGCCGGTGGGCCTGGACACCCTGGCGGCCTCTCTGGGTGAGGAGAAAACCACCCTCGAGGACGTCTACGAGCCCTATCTTGTACAGGAAGGCTATGTTCAGCGGACGGCCAGGGGGAGAGTGGCGACCGAACTGTGCTACCGGCACTTCGGAAGGATCCGCCGGGGAAAGCAGCGGGCCCTTTTCGAGGAGGACTCCCCCGGGGAGCGCCCCGCGGGGGAAGGGCCGGATGGGAACGGGTGATGAACCTCCTGCTCCATATCTGCTGCGCCCCCTGTTCCATCGCCTGCGTCGAAAGCCTGCGCGAGGAGGGGCGCGCGCTTACGGGATTCTGGTACAATCCCAACATCCATCCCTACACCGAATACCGGAGCCGGAAGACCACCCTGGTCGACTACGCCGGGACCATCGGCCTGCCGCTGGCGATGCAGGACGAGTACGGCCTGCGCCCCTTCGTGCGGGCGGTCTGCGGGGACCTCGACCACCGCTGCGGCTACTGCTACCGCTGCCGGCTGGAGGCCGCCGCCCGCTATGCCGCGGAAAACGGCTTCTCCGCCTTCACCACCACCCTGCTCATCAGCCCCTATCAGGACCACGACCTGCTCTGCGAGGTCGGGGCGGCCGCGGGCGCGGCGCACGGCGTGGAGTTCCTCCCCCGCGATTTCCGGCCCCGCTTCCGCGAGGGGCAGCAGAAGGCCCGGGACCTGGGCCTTTACATGCAGAAATACTGCGGCTGCGTCTTCAGCGAGGAGGAGCGCTACCGCAAAAACGCGCGGAAAAAGGCATAAAAAAAGAAACGGACGGGCCGCGGCCCGTCCGTTTTTTTATATCCGGAAACTCAGGAATTTTTCTGATTTTCCTCGCGCGCCTTGATCTCGCGCAGGGCGTCGCGGTAGGAGAGGTTGACGCGGCCCTTCTCGTCGATGTCGGTGACCTTGACCCAGATCATGTCGCCGACGTTGACCACGTCCTCCACCTTCTCCACGCGGCGCTCGGAGAGCTTGGAGATGTGGACCATGCCGTCCTTGCCGGGGGCCAGCTCCACGAAGGCGCCGAAGGTGAGGATGCGAACGACCTTGCCGTAGTACAGGGCGCCCACCTCGGGGACGAAGACGATGGTCTCGATGGCCTTCTTGGCGGCGTCGCAGGCGGCGGCGTCGGCGGCGGCGATATAGATGGTGCCGTCGTCCTCGATGTCGATCTTGGCGCCGGTCTCGGCCACGATCTTCTGGATGACCTTGCCGCCCGAGCCGATGACCTCGCGGATCTTGTCCACGTCGATCTTCATCTTGATCATCTTGGGGGCGTACTCGGAGACCTCGGCGCGGGGCGCGGCGATGCAGGGGAGCATGATCTCGTCCAGGATGGCGAAGCGGGCGTCGCGGGTGATCTCAAGGGCCTCCTTGATGATGGCGTGGGTCAGGCCGTCGTTCTTAAGGTCCATCTGGATGGCGGTGATGCCCTTCTTGGTGCCGGCCACCTTGAAGTCCATCTCGCCGTGGAAATCCTCCACGCCCTGGATGTCGATGAAGGTGGTGAAGGAGCCGTTGTCGTCCTGGATCAGGCCGCAGGAGATGCCGGCCACGGGGGCCTTGATGGGCACGCCGGCGTCCATGAGGGCGAGGGTGGAGCCGCAGACAGAGCCCTGCGAGGTGGAGCCGTTGGAGGAGAGCACTTCGCTGACCACGCGGATGGCGTAGGGGAAGTCCTCCTGCGCGGGGAGCACGGGCTCCAGCGCGCGCTCGGCGAGGGCGCCGTGGCCGTATTCGCGGCGGTTGGTGGAGCGGGAGCCTCTGGCCTCGCCCACCGAGTAGGACGGGAAGTTGTAGTGGTGCATATAGCGCTTGGACTCTTCCTCCCAGATGGTGTCGAGCTTCTGGGACGCCGCGAGGGTGTTGAGGGTGCAGACCGAGAGGACCTGGGTCTGGCCGCGGGTGAACAGGCCGGAGCCGTGCACGCGGGGCAGGAGACCCACCTCGGCGCCCAGCGGGCGGATCTCGTTCTTCCGGCGGCCGTCCACGCGGTGGCCCTCCAGCAGCCAGGCCTTGACGATCTTCTTCTGGAGCTTGTAGGTGATCTCGTCCATATACTTGTCCATCTCGGGGTACTTTTCCAGGAACTGGGTGTGGAGCTCATCCATAAACACGTTCCAGCGCGCCTCGCGGACGTTCTTGTCGTCGGTGTCCATGCACGCCCTGGCCTTCTCCAGGCCGAAGGCGACGATGTCGTCGAAGAGCTCCTGGTTGAAGTCGGCGTGCGGGTAGTCGAACTTGGGCTTGCCGATCTCGGCCACCATCTCGTTGATGAAGGCGACCTGGCGCTTGATCTCCTCGTGCGCCTTCACGATGCCCTCGTACATGACGTCGTCGGGGATCTCGCTGGCGCCCGCCTCGATCATGACCACCTTCTCGGCGGTGGCGGCCACGGTGACGGCCATCTGGGAGACCTTGCGCTGCGCGCTGGTGGGGTTCATGACGATCTCGCCGTCCACATAGCCCACGTTCAGGCAGCCGATGGGGCCGCCCCAGGGGATGTCGGAGATGGAGAGGGCGGCCGAGGTGCCCACCATGGCGGCGAACTCGGGGGAGCAGTCGTGGTCGACGCTCAGCACGGTGCAGGTGACGGCCACGTCGTTGCGGAAATCGCCCGGGAACAGGGGGCGGATGGGGCGGTCGATCAGGCGGGAGGCCAGCACGGCGGGGGTGGAGGGACGGCCCTCGCGGCGCATGAAGGAGCCGGGGATGCGGCCCACGGCGTAGAGCTTTTCCTCAAAGTCGACCGAAAGCGGGAAGAAGTCGATGCCGTCGCGGGGCTTGGCGGCGGCGGCGACGGCCACGAGCACGGTGGTCTCGCCGTACTTCACCAGCACGGCGGCGTTGGCCAGCTCGGCCATCTTGCCGGTCTCCAGGATGAGGGGACGGCCGGCGACCTCGGTCTGGTACACCTTGTAGTTCGTGAACTGCTTTTTGGTAATGATGGTTGACATATACGTCCTCCTGACTTTTTTTGGCGCACCGCAGAGCCATCGGTCCTTTTAGCACTTGAAGACAGGCCGGAGGGACGGTTCCGGCACATCTTCAATTGCTAAAAAAGCGGTTTGGCCCCGGTGTGCGGAGCGGATGGGAATAAGGGCGGTGCAGTTTCCCACACCGCCCTTAGATTCGATTTACTTACGGATGCCCAGCTTGGCAATGATGGTGCGGTAGCGCTCGATGTCCTTGTTGGACAGGTAATCGAGCATTTTACGACGCTTGCCGACCATTTTCAGCAGGCCGCGGCGGCTGTGGTTGTCGTGCTTGTGCACCTTGAGGTGCTCGGTGAGCTCGGCGATGCGGGCGGTCAGAATGGCGATCTGGACCTCCGGGGAGCCGGTGTCGGTCTCGTGGGTGCGGTTGGCGGTGATGACGGCTGTCTTTTCGTCCTTGCGGATCATGCGGAAATTCCACCTTTCAAACAGTTGCCCATGCACTGAGTAGCGGGCGGGGGAAGCCCCGCGTCAAAGCGGGCCTGTGTCCCGGAACCAGGTGCAGGGCTAATGATTCGCGCATCTTTTGCG
This sequence comes from uncultured Oscillospiraceae bacterium, assembly GCA_964627025.1. GTDB lineage: Bacteria > Bacillota > Clostridia > Oscillospirales > Oscillospiraceae > JAEWRY01. The sequence goes on from CAZVHV010000148.1 coordinate 3,579, forward strand.
CGGAGGTAGTTTATCATATTTTGCCCCGCGTGTAAAGAAAAAAAACACCAGACGCCGCTTTTTCTGCGGCGAAGAGCCGGAAAAAGCGCCCCCGGCCGTGTCGCGGCGGGGGGCGCTCCTGTGGTTAACCCTTGCTGCCCTTGAGGGCCTTCATGCGCTCGCTGTGGTCGAGGATGCGCTTGCGCAGGCGGAGGCTCTGGGGCGTGACCTCCAGCACCTCGTCGTCGGCCAGGAACTCCAGGCACTGCTCGAGGCTCATGTTGCGCGGGGGGACGAGGCGCAGGGCGTCGTCGCTGCCCGAGGCGCGCATGTTGGTCAGCTGCTTGCGCTTGCAGATGTTGACCGAGATGTCCTCCAGCTTGGGCGACACGCCGACGACCATGCCGGCGTAGACCGGGGTGCCGGGGGCGATGAAGAGGGCGCCGCGGTCCTGGGCGTTGAACAGGCCGTAGGCCACCGCCTCGCCGGTCTCGAAGGCGACGAGGCTGCCCGTGTTCCGGCGGGAGAGCTCGCCGCGGAAGGGGGCGTAGGAGTCGAAGACCGAGGCCATGATGCCCTCGCCGCGGGTGTCGGTGAGGAACTCGCTGCGGTAGCCGAACAGGCCGCGGGCGGGGACGAGGAACTCCAGCTTCATGCGGTCGCCCACCGGGGTCATCTCCAGCAGGTCGGCCTTGCGGGAGCCGAGCTTTTCGATGACGGCGCCCACCGCGTCGGAGGGCACGTCCACCACGAGGCGCTCGAGCGGCTCGCACTTCTTCCCGTCGATCTCCTGATAGAGCACGCGGGGGGGCGAGACCTGGAACTCGTAGCCCTCGCGGCGCATGGTCTCGATGAGGATGGACAGGT
>CAZVHV010000149.1:0-4408 GCA_964627025.1 uncultured Oscillospiraceae bacterium
ATTTTTCGCTTTCGTGCAGGGAATCGATATCCCGCGGCAGGTTGGAAAGCATGACCTTCCAGTTTTCCAGCGCCTTTAGTTTGTCCGATTCGTCCTTTATCGTGCGGATATAGCATGGGATGCAGCCGTTTTTGCCGATCCATTGACACAGTTCGCTGTCCGCGATCGGGCATTCATTCCGCTCTTCTCTTTCCCGTTCTTCTTTGTATTCATTATCCATTGCTTCATTCCCCATATCCTATTTTTTTTAAGAAACGTCTGTTTTGTTCTCCTGAGCCTCATCCTGCAGGATGCCTTTGGAGATCTCCTCGTTTTTGACGATTACGTCGATGTCCTTGTAGCGCTTCATACCCGTGCCCGCCGGGATCAGCTTGCCGATGATGATGTTTTCCTTTAAGCCCAGCAGCGGGTCCACCTTGCCCTTGATGGCGGCCTCGGCCAGCACGCGCGTGGTCTCCTGGAAGGATGCGGCCGACAGGAAGGAGTTGGTGGAAAGCGACGCCTTGGTGATGCCCAGCAGCACGCGGGACGCGGTCGCCGTTTTCTTGCCTTCCGACAGCATCTGCTCGTTTTCTTTTTCGAACCGGAAGATATCCACCAGTTCGCCCGGGAGCATGGTCGTGTCTCCGGCATCCTCGATCTTGCACTTCTTGAGCATCTGGCGCACGATGATCTCCAGATGCTTGTCGGCGATCTCCACGCCCTGCATCCGGTACACCATCTGCACCTCCTTGATGAGGTAGGCCTGCACGCCCTTGACGCCCTTGATCTTTAAGATGTCGTTCGGGTTGATGGATCCTTCGGTGAGCTCGTCGCCCGCCTCCACGATGTCGCCGTCCGATACGACCAGACGGGAGCCGTAAGGGATGAGATACGTCTTGGCTTCCATGTTTTCCCCGGTCACCGTGATCTCGCGTTTTTTACGCGTGTCGTTGATGGCCACCACGCCCGCGATCTCGGAGATCACCGCGAGGCCGCGCGGTTTGCGCGCCTCAAACAGCTCTTCCACACGCGGGAGGCCCTGGGTGATATCGCCGCCGGCAACGCCGCCCGTATGGAAGGTACGCATGGTCAGCTGGGTGCCCGGCTCGCCGATGGACTGCGCCGCGATGACGCCCACCGCTTCCCCGATATCCACCAGGTCTCCGGTAGCCATGTTGGAACCGTAGCATTTGGCGCAGACGCCGTGCTCGCTCTTGCAGGTCAGCACCGAGCGGATGAACACTTCTCTCTTGCCCGCTTTTGTGATCCTGGATGCAAGTTCGTTGGTAATGAGGTCGTTCACCTTTGCGATGACCTCCCCGCTCTCCGTTACCACGTCCTGCGCGAGCACACGGCCGCGGATCCGGTCTTCTAGGGACTCGATGACTTCCTTGCCGTTGGTCAGGTCTGCGATGCGGATGCCCTGGACGTTCTCGCCCAGATTGGCGAAGCAGTCCACCTCGCGGATGATCACGTTGTGGGAAACGTCCACCAGGCGGCGGGTCAGATAGCCCGAGTCCGCCGTCCGAAGCGCGGTGTCCGCAAGCCCTTTGCGCGCGCCGTGCGAGGAGATGAAGAATTCCAGAACCGAAAGGCCCTCGCGGAAGTTGGCGCGGATGGGGATCTCGATGACTTCACCGTTCGGGTCGGCCATCAGGCCGCGCATGCCGGCGAGCTGCCGGATCTGGTTGGTGGAACCGCGCGCGCCCGAGTTCGCCATCATGAAGATCGGATTGAATTTATCCAGATTGTTCATCAGGGCCGTGGTCACGCTGTCCGTGGTTTCCGCCCAAACTTTCACCGCGTTTTCCTTGCGTTCCTTATTGGTCAGAAGGCCGCGTTTATACTGCCTTTCTATCTTGATGACTTTTTCTTCCGCCGCTTCGATGAGCGCTTTTTTCTCTTCGGGGATCACGATGTCCGAAACGCTGACCGTGATCGCGCCCAGGGTGGAATAATGGAACCCGAGCCGCTTGATTTCGTCCAAGACAAAGGACGTTTTGGTGGGTCCGAACTTGGCAAAGCACAGATCCACGATCTTGCCGATCTGTTTTTTGTCGATTAAAGTATCCACTTCGAACTTCAGTTCGTTCTCCGGGATGGAACGGTCCATATATCCGAGATCCTGCGGAATGGCCGTATTATAGATCAGGCGGCCGGTCGTGGTCTGGATGATCCCGGTTTTCATCTCGCCCCCGACTTTCTTGGTGACGCGCACGTTGACCATGGCCTGCAGTTCGATATTGCCCGTGTTGTAGGCCAGGATCGCCTCGTCCACGCCGGAGAAGTATTTGCCTTCGCCCCGCGCGCCTTCCTTATGGATGGTGAGGTAATACGAGCCGATGACCATGTCCTGGGTGGGCGATACCACCGGGCGGCCGTCCTGCGGTTTCAATATATTGTTGGCGGCCAGCATTAAAAAGCGCGCTTCGGACTGCGCTTCCACCGAAAGGGGAACGTGGACCGCCATCTGGTCGCCGTCGAAATCCGCGTTGTACGCGGTGCAGACCAGCGGATGGATCTTGAGCGCGCGGCCTTCCACCAGCACCGGTTCGAAGGCCTGGATCCCCAGGCGGTGCAGGGTGGGGGCGCGGTTTAAGAGCACGGGGTGTTCGCGGATGACTTCCTCCAGAACGTCCCATACTTCGGCGCGCACCTTCTCCACCATCCGCTTGGCGCTTTTGATGTTGTGCGCGAGTCCGTCGGCCACCAGTTTTTTCATCACAAAGGGCTTGAACAGCTCCAGCGCCATTTCCTTGGGCAGGCCGCACTGGTACATCTTGAGTTCGGGGCCCACCACGATCACGCTACGGCCCGAGTAGTCCACGCGCTTGCCTAAAAGGTTCTGCCTGAAACGGCCCTGCTTGCCCCGGAGCATATCCGAAAGGGATTTCAGGGGGCGGTTGCCCGGGCCTGTGACCGGCCGGCCCCGCCTGCCGTTATCGATCAGCGCGTCCACCGCTTCCTGCAGCATGCGCTTTTCGTTACGCACAATGATATCCGGCGCGCGGAGCTGCAGCAGCCTGTTTAAGCGGTTGTTGCGGTTGATCACGCGGCGGTACAGGTCGTTCAGATCCGACGTCGCGAACCGGCCGCCGTCCAGCTGCACCATGGGGCGCAGTTCGGGCGGGATCACCGGGATCACGTCCATCACGATCCATTCGGGCTTGTTGCCCGATTTGCGGAAGGATTCGATCACTTCCAGGCGCTTGATGGCGCGCACGCGCTTCTGGCCGGTGGAGTTTGAAAGTTCTGTTTTGAGTTCGTCCGCGGTTTTGTCGAGGTCGATCTGCTTTAAGAGCACCTTGACCGCTTCCGCGCCCATCCCGGCCGCAAACGCGTCCTCGCCGAAGCGGGACTGCGCCTCGCGGTATTCCTTGTCCGTTAAGAGCTGTTTGTATTCCAGCCCCGTCGTGCCCGGATCGGTCACCACAAAGGCCGCGAAATACAGGACTTTTTCAAGAGACCTGGGCGACATATCCAAAAGCAGCCCCATCCGCGACGGGATGCCCTTGAAATACCAGATGTGGGAGACCGGAGCGGCCAGTTCGATATGTCCCATGCGCTCGCGCCGTACCTTGGCGCGGGTGACTTCCACGCCGCACTTGTCGCAGACGATGCCCTTATAGCGTACGCGTTTGTAACGCCCGCAATGGCATTCCCAGTCCTTGGTCGGCCCGAAAATACGCTCGCAGAACAGCCCGTCTTTTTCGGGCTTCAGCGTCCGGTAATTGATGGTCTCGGGCTTTTTTACTTCGCCACGGGACCACTCCCTGATTTTTTCGGGAGACGCCAGTCCAATCTGTATGGAGTCAAAAGTGTTGAGTTCAAACAAGAAACCCCGCTCCTCTCATATATTAAAAATTTTTCATTTGCATTTTCAGTCGTCGTCTTCGTCATTAAGGCCCAACCCGTCATCGATTTCCAGGTCGTCCATATCCTCGTCGATATCAAAATCGTCGTCCAGCCCGTCGTCAAGTTCCAGGTCGTCGTCCAGATCATCGTCTTCTTCATCCGAGAGGTCCATGTCATCGAACTCGTCCAGTTCGGGCAGATCCAGGTCGTCGATTTCCAGGTCGTCCATATCCTTGATGGACATATCCCGGGCGTTCAGGACTTCTTCGCCGTCCGGGCCGAGGATCAGGTCTTCGCTGCCTTCAATATTGATGTCCAGCGGCACGTTGTCCATGTCCGTCATTTCCTTGATCTTCACTTCGCCCTTCTCGTCGCTTAACACCTTGATGTCCAGCCCCAGGCTCTGCATTTCCTTGATCAGCACCTTGAACGATTCGGGAACGCCGGGGGTGGGGATGTTCTCGCCCTTGACGATGGATTCGTAGGTCTTCACGCGGCCCACCACGTCGTCCGATTTCACGGTCAGGATCTCCTGCAGCATGTTGGACGCGCCGTACGCCTCCAGCGCCCA
>CAZVHV010000150.1:0-2594 GCA_964627025.1 uncultured Oscillospiraceae bacterium
ACGAAGGTGGCCGCCGTGTGGCCGTTTGAGACAGGCACGCGCAGGCACTGGGCGGTGATCGCGGGGGCGGCGGCATTCACGATGACGCCGTTTTCCAGGGTGCCCCAGACCTTCAAGGGTTCCTGCTCCGACTTTTCTTCCTCGCCGCCGATGTAGGGGATCAAATTATCCACCATTTCCGGCCAGGTGGCAAAGGTCTTGCCGGCGCCGGAAATCGCCTGATAGGTACACACAAGGATTTTCTCCAGCCCAAACCGGCGCAGGGGATGGAGGGCGGGAACATAGCTCTGGATGGAGCAATTGGATTTGACAGCAATGAACCCGCGCTTTGTCCCAAGGCGCTTTCGCTGCGCCTCGATCACGCTGATATGCTCGGGGTTGAGCTCGGGCACCACCATCGGCACGTCGGCCGTCCAGCGGTGGGCGCTGTTATTGGAGATCACGGGACACTCGTGCTTTGCGTAAGCTTCCTCCAGCGCCTTGATTTCCTCTTTTTTCATATCTACCGCAGAGAAAACAAAGTCGACCAGCGAGGTGATCTTCTCGATATCGGCAACGGCGTCCATCACAAGGAGGTTTTTGGCCTCCTCAGGGATTCCTTTGTCCATGGCCCAGCGGCTTCCTACGGCTTCTTCATAGGTTTTTCCTGCGGAACGGGGGCTGGCCGCGACGACCGTAAGCTGGAACCACGGGTGATTTTCCATAAGGGTGATGAAGCGCTGGCCCACCATACCGGTTCCGCCGATCACGCCTACTTTGTATTTCTTCATTCTTGAAAATGGCCTCCGTTCTATTCTATTCGGTCCAAAAGCATGGATTCCCAAAACGTATCGAAAACAGTGGTTGAAATAGGTGCGGTTTTTGTACTATAATGTCAGGAGATGCCGCCGGTGAGATGCAGGGAAACGGCGGATGTCTTTCTGCCTTTCTATACATTTTAGAAAGTAGAATCATGATAACATGCATCGCTTTTTGTGTCAACGACCGAAGAATAACTGTTTTAGAGAAATGGAGTATGGAATGAGACGGAAAATCATGCAATTTGTGACGGCGCTTCTTGCGCTGACTCTGTGTCTGATGAGTTCCGCCGGTGCGGTGGAGATCAACCCCACGATCCGGGTCGGGCTGTATTACGGGGACAACGCACTGTTCTCCGCCAATTTGCAAAACAGCGTGAACAGCGGCTACTACTTTGGCTATTTTACAGACAGCTGCGATTTTGTAACGCTGGGAAGTACGGATGAAATCAAGATATCCATGCTCAAAACACAGAATCTGTATCTCCAGAACGGTTTCTATTACGACACCCAGCCGGGCGGCGACTATTCGGTCATAGGCTGCTACCATATTCAGCTCCCGGGCAGCTACCCCGGCTTTGACGAAGCCAAGGCGGCGGCGGACGCCCTTGCCGGCGGTTTTCCAGCCTGGATTGACGGGACCTACTATGTCAGAACAGGCGCCTATCCCACAAAGGACACCGCGGTGGCCGCGCAGCAGGATCTGGGCATCGACGGCACCACGATCGTAGGCACCAGCTGTTACGGGGTCTCGGTGGCCAAGACCGGCACCATGAAGATCCTGTTCCAGTTTGACGGAGGCGTGTCCCTTCCGTTCGGGGTGAAGCCGGGTCTGTCCGACGCCACCAAGCCTGCCACCTGGTTCAAGGGCTATCGGTATTACGGCGCCTTTCGCTATGAGCGGCTGTACGGCGGAAATCTCACGGTCGTCAACATTGTGGCGCTGGAAGACTATGTGAAGGGGATTCTGCCCAATGAGATGAGCTCCTCCTGGCCGCTCGAGGCGCTGAAGGCCCAGGCGGTCTGTGCCCGAACTTATGCCATGATATCCTTGAACAAACATCAGAAATACCATTTTGACGTCTGCAACAGCACAGATTGTCAGGTATACCGCGGGCTCAACGGCGCAAATGAGGTCACCGACCAGGCAGCAGAGGAGACCCGCGGGATTTTTGCCAGATACAACGGCACCATGGCCCAGACCTACTATCACTCCAGCGACGGAGGCGCCACCGAGGATATCGGAAACGTCTGGAACCCGACCACCGACATGCCATACCTCACGGGCGTGATCGATCCTTATGAGGCTACGGTGGCAAGCAAGGTAAGCCAGTACCGCTGGACGGTGCGCTTCACAAAAAGCGAGCTGACCACGCTGCTGCGCTCCAAAGGATACAACTGCGGATCGATCGCCGATTTTCACATATCGGAATACACGCCGACCGGAAACGTACTTACCATTACCTTTGTTGACGCGAACGGAAAGTCGTGGTCGTTTTCCAAAGAAAAAGTGCGCACCCTCCTTGGCCTGCGGTCCATGCGATATGAGGTCACCGGTTCCAGCACGTACTATGTGAACGACCCGTCAAACACGATCGACAGTGTTGCCGGCGCCTATGCCATCAACGGCAGCGGCAGCGTCGCTCAGGTATCAGGCTCTCAGACTCCTTATGTCATCACAAGTTCAGGGACCAATGCGCTTTCCTCTTCCGGAGGGGATACGTTTACCATCATCGGCTACGGCTGGGGACACAACGTCGGCCTGAGCCAGTGGGGCGCAAATGCCATGGCAAAATT
>CAZVHV010000150.1:2604-4384 GCA_964627025.1 uncultured Oscillospiraceae bacterium
TGGGATATACTTATAAGGATATCTTGAAATTCTATTTTACAGGGATTGATCTCTATTAAAACAGCAGATTTTAACTTTCAGCTCCCGCCGGAGCTTATTGCCCAGACGCCCATCAGCCGCCGGGATTCTTCCCGTCTGCTGACGCTGAACAAAGAGACCGGAGAAACCGGGCACCTTCATTTTTACGATTTGCCTTCTCTGCTGCGGCCGGGCGACTGTCTGGTGCTCAACGATTCCAGAGTCCTCCCCGCAAGTCTGATCGGACACCGGGTACCTTCCGGCGGCATGGCAGAGGTCGTGCTGCTGATCGACCGTGGAGAGAAGGTCTGGGAATGCCTGGTCCGTCCCGGCCGCAAGCTGCGGCCGGGCGCGAAGCTCTCCTTCGGCGACGGCGCGCTCACGGCCGAGGTGATCGATGTGCTGGAGGGAGGGAACCGGCTGATCCGCTTCCACTACGACGGCATCTTCCTGGAGCTGCTGGAGCGTTTGGGAAAAATGCCCCTGCCGCCCTATATCAAGGAAGAACTGGAAGACGCGGAACGCTACCAGACCGTCTATTCCAGAGAGGTCGGTTCCGCGGCGGCGCCGACTGCCGGACTTCACTTTACAAAGGAACTGCTTCAGCAAATTACGCAGATGGGCGTCGCGGTATGCTATGTGACCCTTCATGTGGGCCTCGGGACCTTCCGTCCCGTCAAGGAAGCGGATATCACAGACCACGAGATGCACAGCGAATATTGCATGATACCGGCCGAGACGGCCGAGACGATCAACCGCACCAAGAAAAACGGCGGGCGGGTCGTGTGCGTAGGCACCACCTCCTGCCGGACCATCGAAAGCTGGGCGGATGAGGATGGCATGCTGCGGGAACGGGCGGGCTGGACCAATATTTTCATTTATCCGGGGTATCGGTTCAAGGTGCTGGACTGCCTCGTTACAAATTTCCACCTGCCGGAGTCCACGCTCATCATGCTGGTCTCCGCGCTGGCAAAACGAGAGCATGTGCTGGCCGCCTATCATGAGGCGGTGGAGCAGCGCTACCGTTTTTTCTCCTTTGGCGATGCCATGTTTATCTATTGAATCTCTGAGGTGCTCCATGTTTGAAGTGATAAAAACAGAGAACCGCGCGCGGCGCGGGGTATTTACCTGTGCCAACGGCACCGCGCAGACGCCGGTTTTCATGAATGTTGGAACCCAGGGAGCCATCAAGGGCGCGGTATCCGCGCATGACTTAAAGAAGATCGGCTGCCAGATCGAGCTGTGCAACACCTATCATCTCCATCTGCGGCCGGGTGACGGCGTTGTCAGGCAAATGGGGGGGCTCCATAAGTTTATCGGCTGGGACGGCCCGATCCTCACCGATAGCGGCGGCTTCCAGGTGTTTTCTCTCTCCGGGCTGCGCAAGATCACCGAAGAAGGCGTCACCTTCGCTTCCCATATCGATGGGCGGCGGGTGTTTATGGGACCCGAAGAGAGCATGCGCATCCAGTCGAACCTGGGGGCGGATGTCGCCATGGCCTTTGACGAGTGCGTGGAGAATCCGTGCACCTATGAATATGCGAAGGATTCCTGTGAGCGTACGCTGCGGTGGCTGGTACGCTGTAAAGCGGAACATGACCGGCTGAATGCCCTTCCGGAAACCGTGAACCCGGGGCAGCTGTTGTTCGGCATCAACCAGGGATCGACTTATCCCGATCTGCGCGTCTGGCATATGCAGCAGATCATCCCACTCAACTGTGACGGCTATGCCATCGGCGGACTGGCGGTAGGGGAGGACACG
>CAZVHV010000151.1:0-4376 GCA_964627025.1 uncultured Oscillospiraceae bacterium
CCTCATCCGCGTCGTAGCGGAGAGGAAGTGGGTGACCTGGGTCTGCGCGACCTACCTGCGCCGCGGGAAAGCCGCCTGTGCGGGCACAAGGCTGCCGGACCATATCGCGCAGGCCTATCATGAGATGAACCCCATCACGGAGCCTATGACCGTACAGGAGGCTGACGATGCCCGAAGCGCAAAGAAGAGAACCCCTGAGCATTATCGCTTTACAGCCCTCTCGCACAACACCGAGCCGTGACGGCGGGAAGATCCGGGCAGCGGCCTACTGCAGGGTATCGACCGGGAGCGAAGAGCAGCTGACCAGCTATGCCCGGCAGGTCAGGCACTACAGCCAGTACCTGGACGAACAGCCGGAGTATGCCAACTGCGGCATCTACGCGGACGAGGGCGTCTCCGGCACCGACATAGGCAGGCGGCAGGGCTTCCTCAGGATGATGGACGATTGCCGGGAAGGGAAACTGGACCTCATCATCACCAAGTCGGTCTCGCGCTTCGGACGCAACACCGTGGACTGCCTGGTGAGCGTGCGCGAGCTAAAAGCGCTGGGCGTCGACGTGTTCTTCGAGAAGGAGAACATCCACACCATGACCGCAGAGGGCGAGGTGCTGCTCTCCCTGATTGCAGCGGTCGCGGAGAACGAGAGCGTAGCGATGTCTGAGAACGTCCAGTGGGGACTGCGGCGCAAGTATCAAACCGGGAGCGTGAAAAGCATCCCGCTGGGGAAGTGCCTGGGCTACCGGAAGGATGAGAAAGGCCGGATTTTGATAGTCGAGGAGGAGGCCGTCATCGTCCGGAGGGTCTACCGGGAGTTCCAGGACGGGCTGAGCATAACCGAAATCGCGGGAGGACTGGAAAGGGACGGGATACGCACCGACCAAGGCAACACGGCCTGGAGCCTGAGCACCCTCCGCAAGATCCTGCGCAACGAGCTGGCCAAGGGCGACTTCCTGTTCCAGAAGACCTTCAACCAGGACCCGCTGACGAAAAAGCGGCTGAAGAACAAGGGAGAGCTGCCGAAGTACTACCTGGAGGGCAGCCACCCGGGAATCGTCGACGCGGAGACCTGGAAGTGTGTCCAACTTGAGATCAAGAGGCAGGAAGCGTACTGCCGGGAACGCCGCATAACCAGGTATCATCACCACAATAGAGAAAATCCGCTTTCTGCCAGGATCATCTGCTCGATATGCGGGTCTACTTTTATGCAGCTGCGGTCAAAGCGAACAGATGACACTGGCCGGGTCTACTGGCGCTGCAGTAGCATCAGGGGAGAGCGAGGGTTGCCTATCGAGGGCAGGACCTTCACGCCACCGCCAATGCCGCTGAGGCTTAAGGGCGTTGTGCCCCGGTGTGTAGAGGTTCGCAGGGCCAAGGAAAGGAAGCTGCCTGTTCCCAGACAGATGCTGTGCACCGACATCCAGGTGCCGGCTGAGGAGGCGGACAAAGCCTTCATGCGGGCATGGAACATCCTGGTCAGCCATGGCTTGCGATATGCTGCCAGCTTCAGGGAGATGGCCAGGGATGGGAAGGATGAACTCGTCAGGTACCGGGCCAGGGAGATGGGGAGGCTGCTTGGTGAAAGGGGAAGGATACGTGAGTTTGATTATGGGTTATATAATCAGGTACTCGACCACGTCGAAGTGACGGATGTTGGTAGATTGGCAGTCATCTTCCTTACGGGGACACGGGTGACGGTTTGATTGTACGATGAATTTGGCCGATATGCCAAAATCCTGGACAAATGAACAAAAGAAAAAATGAATAGGGCTCAATTGTCCCGAACTTCAGTGTGCCCTGTCAAAAATAGTTTTATGAACGCAAAATGCGTTATTGACAGTTGTAAACAGACGGAGTATTGTAATGGTGTTTGCTGACCGTCCGGTCAGTTAGGAGGATGAACCATGAACAATGACAATCCAGAGGCAAAAGAGAGAATCCTTCGCGCTTCCATAAAATTATTCTCTAAAAAGGGTTTCGATGCAACCAGCGTTACTGAAATCGCTCAATCAGCAGAAGTTACAAAAGCGCTTATATACTACCTGATTTCTTCGCCACCGGCCGCCCGCCCGGGCGCCGGAACGGCGTGAACAACAATTTGCAAGGAGGAAATGTCGTGATTCGGGCAAAGGTTGGTTTCGTGGTCTACGGCGTGCACAAGGACGGGCTGAAGGACCCCTCGGGGGACCTGTTCATCGACGCGGGCGTCATCGAACGCTCCAAAAAGGCGCTGGAAGGCGCGGGGCTGGAGGTCGTCTCCAACGACCTCGTCGTCGCCACCAAGGAGGAGGCGAAGAAAGTCATTCTTCCCCTGGCCAAGGACGATGGCGTGGACTGCCTGGTGCTGTTCTCCGGCACCTGGGTCTGGGCCTCCAACATGATTGCCGCCCTGCGCGAGTTCGCCAAGACCGGCAAGGGCATCGTGGTGTGGACCTACCCGGGTTCCCAGGGCTGGCGTCCCGTGGGCGGGCTGGTGCTCAAGGCCGCCCTCAAGGAAATCGGCATCCCCCACCGCTTCGTGTACGGCGCGTCGGAAGACCCCCGGGAGCTGGCCAAAATCGTCAGCTACGCACAGGCCTCCGCGGTCAAGAACCGCCTGCAGATGACCACCCTGGGCGCCTTCGGCGGCCGGGGGATGGGACAGACCTGCGGCGTGGCCGACCCCTCCCAGTGGATGAAGACCTTCGGCATCGACATCGACTCCCGCGACACCACCGAGCTGGTGCAGGCCGCCAAGGACATCCCGGACCGGGAGGTGGGCGAGGCTTTCGAGCTCATCGGGCGCACCTTTGTGGAGAAGCCGGAGCGCAACGCCATGACGGAGCGCTCGGTGCGGTTGTACCTGGCGCTGAAGAAGCTCGTCGGGAAGCACGGTTTCAGCTACTACACCATCCAGTCCTTCCCCGGTCTGGCGGACGACTATACCGCCACCTGCTTCGCCCAGTCCATGATGCTCGACGCCGGGGTGCCCACCTCGACGCTGTCGGACTTCAACACCGTCCTCACCAGCATCCTCATCACCTACCTGAGCCCCGAGCCCACCTACTACGGCGACCTGCAGTGCCTTAACAAGGAAGCCCGGGAAATCAAGATCATCGGCGACGGCGCCGTCCCGCCCTCCCTGGCCAACCGCCACGGCGCGCGCTTCGCCCAGCACGGCATCGCCACGGAGGGCGCCGCCGGCGGCCTGTCCGTGAGCCTGGTGTGCAAGGCCGGGGAAGGGGTTCTGGGCCGCGTCAGCCGCCAGGACGGCAAGTTCCGCCTGGTCGTCGCGCGCTGCACGGTGTTCGAGCCGGGCGACGACGAAATCGAGGCCCGCCGCCAGGAATGCGGCATCCCCTTCTGGCCCCACGCCTTCCTGAAGGTGCACTGCGACGTGGACCAGCTGATGGAAAACTGGGACAACGAGTACGGCTGCCTGGGTTACGGCGCCCACCTCTACGACCAGCTTGTCGACTTCGCCCGCCTGACGGGCATGGAGGTCGTCGCGCTGTAAGCGCCGCGCCTTCGGGCGCCCTTCCCTTTCCATCGAACCGCCGGCACAGCCGGACCAAAGGAGCGAGGCATGGCAAAGAAAATCACCTTCATCGGCGCGGGCTCGCTGGAGTTCACCCGCGGCCTGGTCACGGACATCATGACCTTCCCGGCCTTCCGGGACGCGCACATCTGCCTGATGGACATCAACCCCAAGCGCCTGGACTACGCCCGCCAGGGCGTGGAGTCCATCTTCAAGGCCGGCGACTACCCGGCGACGGTCTCCGTCACCGCCGACCTGAAAACCGCGCTGGAAGGCGCCGACGGCGTGCTCATCACCGTGCTGCAGGGCGGGGTGGACGTGTGGCGCCACGACATCGAAATCCCCGAGCGTTTCGGCGTGGACATCTGCGTGGGTGACACCCGCGGCCCCTCGGGCATCTTCCGCTTCCTGCGCACCGCGCCGGTCCTCCTGGACATCTGCCGGATGGTGGAAAAGGTGTGCCCGGAGGCCATCGTGCTCAACTACACCAACCCCATGGCCATGCTGGTACGCGTCCTGCAGAGCGAGACCAAGGCGAAGGTGACGGGCCTTTGCCACAGCGTCCAGGGCACCGCGGAGCTGCTGGCCGGCTTCATCGGGGCGCCGCTTGAGGAAATCACCTACACCTGCGCGGGCATCAACCACCAGGCCTACTTCCTGGAATACAAATGGAATGGGAAGGACGCCTATCCCCTGTTGCGCGAGGCGATGAAAAAGCCAGAGGTGGCCAACGCCGAGCCGGTGCGCAACGAGCTGTTCAAGGCCTTCGGCTACTATTGCACCGAGTCCTCCGGACACAACTCCGAATACCTCTACTGGTTCCGCAAGCGCCCCGACCTCATCGAGAAGTACTGCACCCACG
>CAZVHV010000152.1:0-4323 GCA_964627025.1 uncultured Oscillospiraceae bacterium
CGTTGGTCGGAGCGGCGAGGGAAATAGAATAGCTGCCGTCCTCGCTGACCGACAGCTGCGTGGCGTAGTCCCCGTCCACCAGCGTCCGGCCGTTGTCCCCGGCGGTCTTGATCACCAGCTTGTCCACCGTGGAGCCGCCGCCGATCTGGACGGCCGTGTAGGTCACGTCGATCTTCATATAGTAGGAGAGCTGGTCGAGGAGCAGATTGCGCTGGTCCTGCATCTCGAGCGCATCATCCCCGTGGACCTGGCTCTTCTGAATGGCGGAGTTCAGCGTCTGGATGTTTTGAAGGATATCGTTCACGTCGCTGACGTCCTGCTCCAGCCCGGCCTCCTGATTTTCCCTGACGGTCTGCAGGCGCTCGGCGTAGCTGTTAAACAGCTTGACCAGCGAGTCGGCGGAAGAGCGCACCAGGGTGTCGTACTCCTCCTCGGTGGCGTGATCGTCGCTCATGACCTGCAGCTGGCTGACCAGATCGTTGAACTGGGCCTCCAGGACGCCGTTTCCGTCGTTGTCGGCCACCTCGTCCAGGATACTGCTCAGTTCCTCCAGTCCGCTCAGCTTGGTATCCATGGCGCCCACGCTGGACTGTTCCGTGCGGAAGCGGATATCCAGATAGGGGTCCCGGAGCTGAGAGATCCCGGTGACCAGCACGCCGCTGCCCACGCTGGCGTTGTAAGAGGAGGTATAAAAGTCCCGGCCGCCGGTGCGAAGGCTGACCTGATCGAGCGCCTCGCGGGTATATCCGGTCGTATTGATATTCGAAATGTTGTGGCCCGTCACATCCAGCCCCTTCTGGGCTGCATAAATGCCCAGGCGGGCTGTGGTAAAGGCCCCGAATGTGGTAACGCCCATGGTCATTTCACTCCTTTGCCAGGCTGTCGGTACATCGGGTCAGGCCCGGAAATCCGTCCGCAGCGCGGACGGGATCTGCGGCTCCTCCCGCCGATAGCCGGCGCCGTCCGCTTCGTCCGCCTCCAGCGTCCGCAGAACGCCTTCGATCTGGTGCAGATTGCACTCCAGCGTATCCCTGGCCACTTCGGCCGCGCCGCGGAACAGCGTATACTGCAGGCGCAGCTCCTCCACGGTCTCGCGCGTCCCGGCCCGGCAGTCTTCGGGGACCCGGGCCGCCAAGCCGCTCAGCGGGACGCCCGCCAGGCCCAGCGAGGCCAGGGCGGACTCCCGCTTCCGATCATATCCCCGCAGCGCCAGTGTCAGCGCCTGCTCTTTTTTCATGCACTCGTTGAGCCCCGCCAGATCGTCGCTCCGGACGGCCCGGGTCTTTTCCCGCGCGACCTCCGTCAGGGTCTTCAGCGTCCCGCTCAGCTCCCGCAGGAGGAGCAGATAGCTTTGAAATGCCTTCTCATCCATGGGTCACTTCTCCAAAAGCATGGCGGAGGCGATGGATTCCGGGTTTACCGGATACGTCCCGCCGTCCACCTGTTCCTTGATCTGCTGGATATCTCCGGTGCTGGTGGCGGTACGCACCTCCTGCACCAGACGCGCCGCCAGTTCCCGCTGAAATTTCGCTTCACTGGAAAGGTCTTTGGAGATGTCCACCTGATCAAAGCTCTTCTCCACGCCCTGCACCTTTCCGGTTCCGTCCGGGCTCTGCGCATTCTGCGAAGAAGCCGCCGCAGTCGGATAACCACGCGGAAGGCTGCCGGCATTCTCAGATGTGATTCTCATGTTTTACGCTCCTTTCATCGGAAGCTCGCTCCGGCCCGTGTTCGCAGGCCGTCTTATCATCGCCGGATTCTTTGTTGCTTACCTTTTATTTCGGCAAAGTCATAAAAATAATAAGTGAAAAAAAGAAAAAAGACAAGAAACCTCCGCCGGATTTTTCATTCGGGCGGAAATTTCCTGTTTTTTCACGAACTTTCAGCGGTTTTTCAAATGCTCCAGCAGGACATCCGCGATTTTTTCACAGGGCGCCTGGATCTGTACGGCGCCCAGGTCATGGGCCACCATGGGCATCCCGTAGACCACGGAAGACGCGCGGTCCTGTCCGATGGTATACGCCCCTGCCCGGCGCATCTCCAGCAGCCCGGAGGCGCCGTCCCGTCCCATGCCGGTCAGGATGATGCCCGCCATGCCCTCCCGCACCGTTTTGGCCATGGAGGAGAAGAGCACGTCTACCGAAGGGCGGTGTCCGCTGACCTTTTCACCCATTCGGCAGGCCGTCCGGTATCCGCCGCCGATGCGGACCAGCGTGCACTGCAGGTCTCCCGGCGCCACCAGGGCAAGCCCCCGGTGCAGGACGTCTCCGTCCGCGGCCTCCCGCACCTCCATGGCGCAGATCCGATTGAGGCGCTCGGCATACATTTTGGTAAATCCGGGCGGCATATGCTGCACAATGATCATGCCCGGGATATCCGCCGGCAGTCGGCGCAGGATCTCCAGGGTGGCCTCGGTCCCCCCCGTGGAGGCGCCCAGTCCGATCACCACCCGGTCCAGCGCGGGGTCCGGCCCCAGGAGCGGCGTCCGAACGGCCGGCCCAGACTCCCTGTCCGTACGCAGGAACCTGTTTGGGCCGGATGGTCTGTCCGGCTGCGCGGTGCGCACCTTGGCGATGGCCGCAACAACGATTTTCTGTGCCAGCGCAGCCATAAACTCCTCTTTTTTCTGGTTTCCGTCCGGCTTGCGGACAAAATCCACCGCACCGGCCGCCAGCGCGTCAAACACCCTTAGATTCAGTGCAGACACCAAAATGACCGAGATGCGATGGACCGGAAGCAGGGTCTTCAAAAATTCGATCCCGTTCATATCCGGCAGTTCCACATCCAGGGTCATGACATCCGGATGAAGCAGCTTCACCTTTTCCCGGGCGTCCGCCGCGCTGACGGCATATCCGGCGATTTCAATATTGGATCTGCCCGACAGTCCGTCGATCAGATATCTGCGTGCCACCGCAGAATCATCCACGACTAAAACGCGGATCTTTTTTCCGGTCAATGCCAAGATGGATCCTTCCTCCTTTCGCTGGGCGCCGTGCGGCGGGCCGCACTATTTTTTGCGGAACGTGGCCGGAGCGAGGTAACGGTACCCGGAATTTACGCCGAGTGTCTCGGAATGCCCGATGAGCAGATAGCCGTCCGGCGCCGTGGCCTCGCAGAACCGGGACACCAGCCGGTCCTTCGTTTCCCGGTCAAAGTAGATCATCACGTTCCGGCAGAAGATGAGATCGAATTTCTGATGGAACGGGATGGGGTCCATCAGGTTGAAGGTGCGGAAAACCACGTTTTCGCGGATCATGGGCGCCACCTGATGCTGTCCGCTCTCCCCATCCCGCAGGAAATATTTCCTCTTCCAAAGCGGGGGAACGGTCTCCGGCAGTTCATAGCGCCCCTCTTTCGCCTTCCGCAGGGCCTGCTGGGAAATATCCGTGGCAAGCACCTGCGCTTTCCAGCTCCCGGCCTCGGACCCCAGGTAGTCCCTCAGGTACATGGAGATCGTGTAAGGCTCCTCTCCGGAGGCGCACCCGGCGCTCCAGATGTTCAGCACGCGGTCCTTCCGGTGGCGCTGGATGATATCCGGCAGGATGGTGTTCTGAAGGAAGGAAAAGTGTTCGGGTTCGCGCATAAAAAACGTGTAGTTCGTCGTCAGCCGGTTGAGCAGCAGCTCCATCTCCGCGGGATCTCTCCGGTGCAGCAGATGATCGATGAAGGGGGTAAAGCCGGAATAGCCCAGCGTCCTGACGCTGTAGGAGAGGCGCCCCACGATCAGCTGACGCTTCTTGGAGAGGTCGATGCCGAAATTCTGCTGGACGAACACCGTCAGACGGTTGAAGTCGTGATCAGAAATGGGCAGGGAGGAAAAGGACACCCCCGCTCCGGCCGAAACCTTCGCTTCCATCCTCAGACCTCCAGCAGCGCGGGGCAGTCCAGCGCCAGCATCGTCCCGCCTTCCGGCAGTGCGCACATCCCGTTCATCAGTTTCTGCCTGCTGCGGTCCGGCAGCGGCTGCACATCCATTTTGTGCAGCTTGACCATCTGCACCACCCGGTCCACCAGGATGCCAAGCTGATTCCCGTTCACGCTCAGCACGATCACAGGCGTGCCTTCGCTGCCCGGCCGGGACAGCCGCAGGCGGATATCCATGACGGGGATGATCTCCCCGCGCAGGTTGATCACGCCCTGTATGTATTCCGGAAGCAGGGGCAGCGGCGTGATGGAATAGCTTATGATGGTCTCCAGGACATAATCCACCCGGACGCCGATCTGCAGCTCCCCCGCGTCAAAGAGCAGATACTGCTCCATCTCCTCCTCGGGAAGCTCCTCGGCAGACTCCTCTGCAAAGTCCAGCGGTTCTTTCTCCATGTT
>CAZVHV010000153.1:0-4323 GCA_964627025.1 uncultured Oscillospiraceae bacterium
GATTCCGAAGTCCGGTCTTGTTCTTCACCAGTATGATCACATGGCGGGGGGTGCGCCGCGCAGCCCGACCGGAACGCATCGCCGTCATGGCCTTGTTGATGCCCTCAATGGCATGCACACCACGATCCGAAAGCATCTCGAAGAAAGGAATGAGCATGTAGGCCACCATGGCGGCATCGTCGGAAGCGCGGTGATGCTGAAACGCAGGGAGCTTCAGATGTTCCGCCACAAGATTGAGCTTGTACTTGCCAAGCTCGGGCAGCAGGTTCTGTGCCAGCACAAGGGTGTCGAGGGCGGTGGACTCGAACGGACGGCCTATGCGCCGGCACCCCTCGGCAATAAAACTCATATCAAACTGGGCGTTATGCGCGGCCAGCGGGCGGCCGCCGGCAAACTCGAGGAAGGCTTCGATGGCCTCCTGCTGAGAGGGCGCGTCCGCAACCATTTCATCGGTGATGCCGGTCAGGTTTACGATCTCGGGAGGAATCCGCCGGCCGGGGTTCACGAAGGTCTGGAACGTGTCGGTGATCTCCCCGTTTTCCAGCACCACAGCGCCGATCTCCGTGATAACGTCGTGGCGGGCGTCCAGTCCGGTCGTCTCGATATCGAACGCCACCACAGGACCGGTCAGCGGCCCCGTCGCCGCGCCGCGCACGGCCACACGGTCGTCCACATCGTTGTCGTAGTAGGCCTCGATCCCGTACAGGATCTTGATTTTATCCTTTGCCGCGCTCCACGCATCCGGAAAAGACTGGGCAACCCCGTGGTCGGTGATGGCAATCGCGCGGTGGCCCCAGTCGATGGCGCGCTGCACCGCTTTCTTCGTATCGGTCAAGGCATCCATCACCGACATTTTCGTATGCAGATGAAGCTCCACCCGCTTCTCCGGATAGTCATCCGCCCGTTTCTTTTTCTCTCCCAGGGTAATGGCCATCGGCTCCAGGACCATGTCGTTGTCGAACCGGTTCAGATTCAGGCGGCCCTGGATGAGCAGGTGCTGCCCCGCCTTTACCCCATCCACGATTGGCTTTCCCTCGTCGCCGGGCATAAATTTGCTGATCCGGATGGAGCCGGTATAATCGGTAACGTCAAAACTGACCACCCACGCATTGCGCTTTTTCAGCTGGCGGTGGTCAATATGAAATACGTCTCCCTCCACGACCACGGTGCCCATATCCAGCTCCAGCGTATCGATCGGCAGGGGGGCTTTCTTTACCGGGCGGGAACCGAAAATAATTTTTCCAGCCGTTTTCTTCTTGCCGGAAGGCTGCGGCACCGTTATTTTTTCAATCGCCGCGCGCCGGATGGCTTCGGTGCGCCGGAAGACATCCTCCTCCTGCCGGCATGGTTCGAGCGCTTCCGCGGGCGCCGCCTCCAGCACGGCTTCCGGGGCGGGCTCGGAAGCCGGCTCCGGAATTGGCTCCGGCGCAGGCTCTTGTATGGGATACAGTCTGATACTGCCCATCTGATAGGCAATGGTCAATTCCTGCTCCACCTGATGCAGCACGGCTCCGTCCGGGACGCCAGGATACTCCAGCTGTGCCTCCATACTTCTGGCTTCCGGATCAATAGATGCCGTCACCACCAGCCATTGCGCCACGATCGAATGCAGTGCTTCCTGCGGTATGTAGTCTGAAAACAGTTCCAGAAATGGGATTTTCTGCTCCCGCATGATGCAAAACGCTCCTTATGCGCAGACTCTCATATGGTATCGATGAGGGCGAACAGCTCGTCCACCAATTGATTCTGCGGTACTTTTTTTATAATTTGGCCGTTTCGGAAGAGAATACCGACACCGTCCCCTCCGGCAATGCCGACATCCGCGGCAGACGCCTCGCCCGGCCCGTTGACCACACAGCCCATGACGGCCACTGTGATGGGCTTTTTGATTTCCTTCAGCCTGCGCTCCACCTCATTGGCCAGTCCGATCAGGTCAATCCGGGTCCGCCCGCAGGTTGGGCAGGAAATGAGCTCCGGTTCCTCTTTTCTCAGGCCGACCGCCTTTAAAATGTCTTTGGCGGCATAGATCTCCTCGATCGGGTCTGCAGTCAGGGTAACCCGCAGGGTGTCTCCGATCCCGAGCGCGAGCAGGCCGCCGATGCCAATGGCGGATTTTACCGTTCCCATCCGCAGGGTGCCCGCTTCCGTGACCCCAAGATGGAGGGGATAATGGCTTCTCTCCGCCATCAGCCGGTAAGCCGCCATGGTCGTAACCACGCTGGAGGATTTGAGCGATACGCAGATATCGTTGAAATCATATTTTTCCAGCAGGGCGATATGCCCGAACGCGGACTCCACCAGCGCTTCCGCCGTTACGCCGCCGTATTTGGCAAGCAGCGGTTTTTCCAGAGAGCCGCCGTTGACTCCGATGCGGATCGGGATTCCCCTGCGGCGGCATGCGTCGGCCACCGCCTTTACCCGGTCCTCTCCTCCGATATTTCCCGGATTGATGCGCACTTTGTCGGCGCCGGCCGCGATGGACTCCAGCGCCAGCTTATAATCGAAATGGATATCGACGACCAGCGGGATATCGATCTGCTTCCGGATAACGCCGACCGCCTTTGCCGCCGCCATGTCGGGAACGGCGACCCGGACGATCTGGCATCCGGCTGCCGCAAGCTTTCGGATCTGAGCCACGGTAGCCGCTGCATCGTGGGTCTGCGTATTCGTCATGGATTGAATGGTCACGGGCGCGCCTCCGCCGATGGGGACACCGCCTACCATGATCTGCTTTGTCACAAAATCACCTCAATGCTTCCTGAACGCACAGAATCTTATGTGGCCAAAATTCTCATAATATCATTATAGGCCACAACCGCCATCAGCGCGAGCAGGCAGAAAAGACCGGCGGTATGAATATACCCCTCATACTTCGGATTCAGCTTCCGCCTGGTAAACAGCGTAAACACGGCATTCACCAGCAGGAAGAAGATCCGGCCTCCATCCAGTGCCGGCAGCGGCAGCAGGTTCATTACCGCAAGGTTGACGGCGATCAGCGCCCCAAATTGCAGGATACTCTGCGCCTGCACCGCCACCCCTTCCGCAGCAGACTCCGCCCCCACCTGACTGATGGTATCCACAATAGCGATGGGGCCGGTAAGTTCCTGTAATCCGGCGGCGCCTGTGGCAAGATCCACAAGCCCCATCCGCACCAGACGCACAAAATCCATTGCGTTCAGCCAGCTCTGCTGAAGCCACAGGCCAACGTTGGCCTCATCTACGGTAAAATACAGGCCGTACTTCATCTTTACTTCCCCGTCCACCGTGTACTCCCGCAGCTTAAGAGGAAAATCATTGCGCTCCAGGCGCTTTCCGTTGCGTTCGATCACAAGATCCATGGGCTCGCCGTTGCTGCGGCTGAACAGCAGCTCGATATCGGGGGTGATATAAACAGGCTCGCCATTCACCGATACAATGCGGTCCCCGGGAAGCAGCCCCGCCTCGCCCTCATAGGGGAAGCCCTGCATGAAATCCTGAATGACCGGCGTAACAAAGGCGGTGGCGGGAAGAAAGATTATCAGCAGAATGATGACCCCCGTAAGAAAGTTCATGAAGGAGCCCGCGAGCAGGATAATCAGTTTCTTCCAGTTTTTCTGGTTGACAAAGGCCCTCGGATCGCCGGTATCCTCGTCCTCCCCTTCCATGGCACAGTAGCCGCCAACCGGAAATATGCGCAGCGAATAGTCGGTCTCTCCGCGCCGGGAGGACAGCAGCTTTGGTCCCATGCCGATGGAAAACTCGTTTACCTTCACCCCCAGAAGCTTGGCCGCGGCAAAGTGACCGGCCTCGTGGACGGCAATGAAAACACCGAACATCAGGAGCGCGACAGCAATATACATGTATTCACCTCAAAAATGAAACAATCGTCATGCGCGGGCGGCCGATCTTGCCGCTTCGTCGGCGGCAAAAATGTCGCCCAGATCGGGCTCCGGCACGTTTGGAACCATGGCAAGCGCCCGTTCCACAAGAGCCGGGATGTCGTAAAATCCGACCTCCCCCTTCAAAAAACGCTCTACCGCGACCTCGTTGGCGCCATTGAGAACCGCGGTAGCCGTTCCTCCCGTCCGGGCGGCCTCCATCGCCAACTGCAGGCAGGGAAATGCGTCCCTATCGGGCGCCGCAAAGGTGAGCGGCCCGCACGTCAGGAGATCCAATGGATCGGCAGGCCCGGGGAGCCTCGCCGGCCACGTCAGCGCATACTGGATGGGCAGCCGCATGTCTGGCGCGCCCAGCTGTGCCAACACGGCATTATCACAGTATTCCACCAAAGAGTGAACTATACTCTCCCGGTGGATCACAACCGCGATTTTTTCCGGCGGCATA
>CAZVHV010000154.1:0-4312 GCA_964627025.1 uncultured Oscillospiraceae bacterium
TCACTGCTGATTGGGAGAGTCTCTATACAGTGGAAAAACCCACCCGCGACCGGGATGCCGATGCGCTCGGAGTGGCCCATTTTGCCGAACACCCGTCCGTCGGGGGACGTGATGCCCTCCACGGCCCAGGCCGAACCGTTGGGGTTGTAGCGGATGTCGTAGGTGGGCGCCCCGTCCAGGTCCACGTACTGCGTGGCGATCTGGCCGTTTTTCGCCAGCGTTTCGATCAGCGCGTCGTCGGCCAGGAAGCGGCCCTCGCCGTGGGAGATGGGCACGGTGTAGATCTCGCCCACCTTGGTATGCGCCAGCCACGGAGACCGGTTGGACGCCACGCGGGTGCGCACCAGCTTGGACTGGTGGCGGGCGATGGTGTTGAAGGTCAGGGTGGGGCAGTTTTCATCGGTGTCGATGATCTTGCCGTAGGGCACCAGGCCCAGCTTGATGAGCGCCTGGAAGCCGTTGCAGATGCCGCACATGAGGCCGTCGCGCTGTTCCAGCAGGGCGGTCACCTCTTCCTTGACGGCGGCGCTGCGGAAAAAGGCGGTGATGAACTTTCCGGAGCCGTCCGGCTCGTCGCCGGCGGAGAAGCCGCCGGGGAACACCACCATCTGCGCGTCGCGCAGGCGCTTCGCCGCATGCTCCACCGAGTGGGCGACGTCGGCCGCGGTGAGGTTGCGGATGATGACGAGCTCGGGTTCCGCCCCGGCTTCGCGCAGGGCCTTGGCGGTGTCGTACTCGCAGTTGGTGCCCGGGAACACGGGGATGAGCACCCGGGGCCTCGCCGTGCGGACCTTCGGTGCCGGACGGACGCCGGCCTCGGCGCGGAAGTCAGGGATGGGCCTGTCCTCCGCCGCGATGTTGCACGAGAAAATGGGCTCGAGCTTTTCCTCATAGGCGCGCAGCAGGCCGCGCAGCGCGAGAGATTCCCCGCCGTATGCGAGGGTCTCCTCCGCCGTGGTGACGCCCAGCGGGATGCCCTCGGCCTCGCCGCCTTCCAGCTCCAGAATGAAGGAGCCGTAGCGGTAGCCGAACAGGTCGTCCAGGGAGAGGGCGTCCTCGAAACGGAAACCGATCCCGTTGCCGAAGGCCATCTTCATCACCGCCTCGGCCACGCCGCCGTAACCGGGCGTGTAGGCGGCGAGCACTCTGCCCTCCCCCATCAAGCGGCGGACGGCGGCAAAGACCGCCTGCAACGAGGCGGTGACCGGCAGCCCGTTCTCGTCATAGTCGGGCTTCAGCAGCACCGTCCGGTGCCCCGCGCCCTTGAACTCGGGGGAGAGGATATGCCCGATCCGGTCGGTGGTGACGGCAAAGGAGACCAGCGTGGGCGGCACGTGGAGATCCTCAAAGCTGCCGCTCATGGAATCCTTGCCGCCGATGGCGGCGACGCCCAGGGCCTTCTGCGCCTCGAACGCGCCCAGCAGGGCGGCCAGGGGCTTGCCCCAGCGCTTCGGGTCCCTGCCCAGCTTTTCAAAATACTCCTGGAAGGTGAGGTAGATCTCCTCTCCCCTTGCGCCGGCGGCGATCAGTCGGGCGACCGACTCCACCACCGCGAGATAGGCGCCGTGGTAGGGGCTCTTCTCGGCGATGAAGGGGTTGTAGCCCCACGACATGAGGGAGCAGGCGTCGGTGTCCTTCTTCTCCATCGAGATCTTGTGCACCATGGCCTGCAGCGGGGTGAGCTGATATTTTCCGCCGAAGGGCATGAGCACGGTGCCCGCGCCGATGGTGGAGTCGAACCGCTCGGAAAGGCCGCGCCGGGAGCAGACGTTGAGGTCGGAAGCCAGCGCGGTATAGGCCTGCGTGAAGCCGCCCGTGACCGTCCGGTCATAGGGCTGCGGTGCGGCGGGAGTCGCCGTGACATGCTTCTCGGCGCCGTTGGAATCCAGGAAGGAGCGGGCGATGTCCACGATGACCGTCCCGTTCCAGCGCATCACGACGCGGGGGTTCTCGGTCACGCCGGCGACCAGGGTGGCCTCCAGATTCTCCTCGGCGGCCAGCGCCTGAAAGCGCGAAGCGTCCTCGGCGGCCACCACCACGGCCATGCGCTCCTGCGACTCGCTGATGGCGAGCTCGGTGCCGTCCAGGCCCTCGTATTTTTTGGGCACGGCGTTCAGGTCGATCTCCACGCCGTCGGCCAGTTCGCCGATGGCCACCGACACGCCGCCCGCGCCGAAATCGTTGCAGCGCTTGATGAGCCGCGCGGCCTCGGAGTTGCGGAAAAGCCGCTGGAGCTTGCGCTCCTCGGGGGCGTTGCCCTTCTGCACCTCGGCGCCGCACTGCTCCAGCGACTGGAGATTGTGCGACTTGGAGGAGCCGGTCGCGCCGCCGCAGCCGTCGCGTCCCGTCCGGCCGCCCAGCAGGATGATCGCGTCGCCCGGAATGGGGCGCTCGCGGCGCACGTTCGCCTGGGGCACGGCGGCGATGACCGCGCCGATCTCCATGCGCTTGGCGGCATAGCCGTCGTGATACCATTCGTCCACCTGGCCGGTCGCAAGGCCGATCTGGTTGCCGTAGGAGCTGTAGCCCGCCGCGGCGGTGGTCACCAGCTTGCGCTGGGGCAGCTTGCCGGGCAGGGTGTCCTTCACCGGGGCCAGGGGGTTCGCGCCGCCCGTGACGCGCATGGCGGCGTAGACGTAAGCGCGTCCCGAGAGCGGGTCGCGGATTGCGCCGCCGATGCAGGTCGCCGCGCCGCCGAAGGGCTCGATCTCGGTGGGGTGGTTATGGGTCTCGTTCTTGAAGAGGAGGAGCCACGGCTCCTTCACCCCGTCCGCCTCCACCTCGATCTTCACGGTGCAGGCGTTGATCTCCTCCGACTCGTCCAGCTTGTCCAGCTTGCCGTTTGTCTTGAGATATTTTGCGACCAGCGTGCCGAGGTCCATCAGGCTCACCGGCTTGGTCCTGCCCAGCGCTTTGCGGGTGGCGAGGTAGTCATCATAGGCGCGCTGGAGCAGGGCGTCCTCAAAGGCGATGCTGTCGATGACGGTATTGAAGGTGGTGTGGCGGCAGTGGTCCGACCAGTAGGTGTCGATCATCCGGATCTCGGTGATGGTGGGGTCGCGGCCCTCGTCGCGGAAATACGCCTGGCAGCACTTGCCGTCCTCCAGGTCCATGGCAAGGCCGTAGTCGCGGACAAACGCATCCAGCCCCGCCTCGTCCAACGCGCGGAAGCCCTCGAGCACCGCCACCGAGGCGGGGACCTCGCAGGCCGTGACCAGGGTGCCGCAGGGCTCCAGCGACGCCTCGCGGCTCTCCACCGGGTTGATGACGTATTTTTGGATGGCCGCGATATCCTCCTGCGTCAGATCTCCGTAGAGGAGATAGACCTTCGCGGTGCGCACCGCGGGGCGCTCCCCCTGCGAGATGATCTGGATGCACTGGGCGGCCGAGTCGGCCCGCTGGTCGAACTGGCCGGGCAGATATTCCACGGCGAACACGGCGCAGTCCGACGTGTCGGGCAGGGCGTCCCGGACGATGTCAAGCTGCGGCTCGGAAAAAACGGTCGACTTACAGTAGGCGAACAGCCCCTCGTCGATATCCTCCACGTCGTAGCGGTTGAGCACACGCAGGCCGGTGAGCGCGCCGATCTGGAGCAGGCCGCGGATATCGTCGGCAAGAGCGGCCGCCTCGTGGGCCAGCCCCTGCTTTTTTTCCACATAAACTCGAAAAACCATGGTCGCACCCTCCCTCATCGTTTCGCCTGCAGCGCCTTTTGGCCGATGTCGCGGCGGTAATAGGCGTTTTCGAACTTCACCTGGGCGACGCCCTCGTAGGCGGCCCGGACGGCGTCCGCGAGGGTCTCGGCCACGGCGGTGACGCCGAGCACTCTGCCCCCGGCGGTGAGCAGCCTGCCGTCCTTGCGCTTGGCGCCGGCCACATAGACCAGCGTTTTCCCGTCCGCGGGGAGGGTGATCTCAAATCCGGTCTCATATTTCTGCGGATAGCCGTCGGAGGCCATAATGACGCAGCAGGCGGCGCCGTCGCGGAACCTGATCTCGGCCTGGTCAAGGGTCCCGTCGGCGCAGTGCCGCAGGATGGTCAGCAGGTCGCTCTCCAGCAGGGGGAGCACCACCTGGGTCTCGGGGTCGCCGAAGCGGCAGTTGTACTCGATCACTTTAGGTCCGTCCGGGGTGAGCATCAGACCGAAGTAAAGGCACCCGCGGAAAAGCCTCCCCTCGGCCTCCATGGCCCGGATGGTGGGCAGGAAGATGGTCTCCATGCACTCCGCCGCGATCTCGGGGGTGTAATAGGGGTTGGGGGCGACGGTGCCCATGCCGCCGGTATTCGGGCCCTCGTCGTTGTCCCGCGCGCG
>CAZVHV010000155.1:0-4277 GCA_964627025.1 uncultured Oscillospiraceae bacterium
CTGCGCCACCCAGTACGCGTCGGAGTATATGGACGTCACCGTGTGGCGGGACGGGAAGAAATATTCCCTCCACTTTGAAAAGGGCGAGAACGTCGGCGGGCTGAAGACCGAGGACACCGACCGGGGCAAAAAGACCGGCTCGCTCATCCGCTGGAAGCCCGACCTGGACGTCTTCACCGACATCGAGATCCCCACCGAATACTACCTCGACGTCATGAAGCGCCAGGCGGTGGTCAACGCCGGGATCACCTTCCGCTTCCGCAACCAGGCGGACGGGAAATTCGAGATCACCGAGTTTCAGTATAACAACGGCATTCTGGACTACGTCGAGGAGCTGACCGGCGGGAACGTCCTCACCGCGCCCGTCTTCTGGCAGGCCGAGCGAAGGGGGCGCGACCGGGCGGACAAGCCCGAGTACAAGGTCAAGCTCTCGGTCTGCTTCTGCTTTTCCAACACGGTCAGCCGCATCGAGCACTATCACAACTCCTCCTGGCTGGAGTACGGCGGCTCCCCCGAAAAGGCCGTGCGCTCGGCCTTCGTCTCGGCCCTCGACGGCCGGCTGCGGCAGACCGGAAAATATCAGAAGGGGGAGAGCCGGGTGGTCTGGGCCGATATCCAGGACGCGCTGGTGCTGGTCTCCAACAACTTCTCCACCCAGACCTCCTATGAGAACCAGACCAAAAAGGCCATCAACAACCGCTTCGTGCAGGAGGCCATGACCGAGTTCCTCCGCGCGCAGCTGGAGGTCTACTTCATCGAGAACCCCGCCGACGCCGACCGGATCGCCGAACAGGTGCTCATCAACAAGCGCAGCCGCGAGAGCGCCGAAAAGGCGCGCCTGAACATTAAAAAGAAGCTCTCGGGCAGCGTGGACATCTCCAACCGGGTGCAGAAATTCGTGGACTGCCGCACGCGGGACACCGCCCGCCGCGAGCTCTACATCGTGGAGGGCGACTCGGCCCTCGGCGCCTGCAAGCTCTCGCGCGACGCCGAGTTCCAGGGCATCATGCCCGTCCGGGGCAAGATCCTCAACTGCCTCAAGGCCGACTACGGCAAGATCTTCAAGAACGAGATCATCACCGACCTGCTCAAGGTGCTGGGCTGCGGCGTGGAGGTGGAGCACAAGGCGATCCGCGAGCTGTCCTCCTTCGACCTGGGCAGCCTCCGGTGGAACAAGATCATCATCTGCACCGACGCCGACGTGGACGGCTTCCAGATCCGCACCCTGATCCTCACCATGCTCTACCGCCTCACCCCCACCCTGATCCGGGAGGGCTGCGTCTACATCGCCGAGTCGCCCCTCTACGAGATCAACAGCCGGGACAAGACCTGGTTCGCCTATACCGACAAGGAAAAGAACGACGTGGTGGCCGGCCTCGCGGGGCAGAGCTATACCATCCAGCGCTCCAAGGGCCTCGGCGAGAACGAGCCCGAAATGATGTGGCTGACCACCATGAACCCGGAGACGCGCCGGCTCATCAAGGTGATGCCGGGCGATGTGGAAAACACCGCCGCCGTCTTCGACCTGCTCCTCGGGGACAACCTGCCCGGGAGAAAGGAGCACATTGCCGACAACGGGTATAAATACCTCGAGCTTGCGGACATCTCGTAAAGGACGGAACGACCCATGCCCAAGAAAAAAGCCCCGGAAACGGGCGCGAAAAAAGTGAATCAGGCCGGCGTCATGGGCCTGCGGCCCGAGGTGCTCGAGCAGCCCATCACCGAGACGCTGGAAGTCAACTATATGCCCTACGCCATGAGCGTCATCGTCTCGCGGGCCATCCCCGAGATCGACGGCTTCAAGCCCTCCCACCGCAAGCTCCTGTACACCATGTACGGGATGCGCCTGCTGGGCGGCAGCCGCACCAAGTCGGCCAACGTGGTGGGCCAGACCATGAAGCTCAACCCCCACGGCGACGCCGCCATCTACGACACCCTGGTGCGCCTCTCCCGCGGCTACGGCGCGCTGCTCCACCCCTTCGTGGACTCCAAGGGAAACTTCGGCAAGGTCTATTCCCGGGACATGGCCTGCGCGGCCAGCCGCTACACCGAGGTGCGGCTCGACGCCGTCTGCGCCGAGCTCTTCCGGGACATCGACCAGGACACGGTGGACTTTGTGGACAACTACGACGGCACCCTCCGGGAGCCTTCCCTCCTGCCCACCACCTTCCCCAACGTGCTGGTCTCGGCCAACACCGGCATCGCCGTCGGCATGGCCTCCAGCCTGTGCGGCTTCAACCTCGCGGAGGTGTGCGACACCACCGTCACCTTCCTCAAAAACCCCGGGCACGACCTTTTGTCCACCCTCAAGGCGCCCGACCTGCCCACCGGCGGACAGCTCCTCTACAACGGGACCGAGCTGGCCGAGATCTACCGCACCGGGCGCGGCTCCTTCAAGGTCCGCTCCAGGTGGCGCTATCTGAAAAGCGAGAACCTCATCGAGGTCTTCGAGATCCCCTATTCCACCACCGTGGAGGCCATCATGGACAAGGTGGCCGAGCTCATCAAGACGGGCAAGCTGAAGGAGATCTCCGACATGCGCGACGAGACCGACCTCTCCGGCCTCAAGCTCACCATCGACCTCAAGCGCGGCGCCGACCCGGACGCGCTGATGAGCCGGCTCTACCGCATGACCCCGCTCCAGGACTCGGTCTCCTGCAACTTCAACGTCCTCATCGGCGGCATGCCACGGGTGATGGGCGTCGGCGAGCTGCTTCAGGAGTGGACGGCCTGGCGCACCGACTGCGTGCGCCGCCGGGTCTTCTTCACCATGAAGAAGAAGGAGGAGAAGCTCCACCTGCTCAAGGGCCTGAAAAAGATCCTGCTGGACATCGACCGCGCCATCCGCATCATCCGCGAGACCGAGGAGGACGCCGAGGTGGTGCCCAACCTGATGATCGGCTTCGGCATCGACAGCGTGCAGGCCGAATACGTGGCCGACATCCGGCTGCGCAACATCAATAAGGAGTATATCCTCAAACGCATCGCCGAGACGGGCGACCTCGAAGCCGAGATCGCCGACCTGAGGGACACGGTCAACGATCCCCGCCGCATCCGCGACCTCATCATCGGCGAGCTGCAGGCCGTGAAAAAGAAATACGGCGCGCCCCGCCGCACCGAGATCATCTATGAGCACCAGATCGCGGCCGAGCCCGACCCGTCCGAGGAAGTGCCCGACTACCCCGTGAACGTCTTCCTCTCGCGCGAGGGGTATTTCAAAAAAATCACCGCCCAGTCCCTGCGCATGAGCGGCGAGCAGAAGTATAAGGAGGGCGACGGCCCCTTCCTCTCGTGGGAGGCGAACAACCGGGACGAGCTGCTGGTCTTCACCAACCGGCAGCAGTGCTACAAGACCCGGCTGTCCGAGTTCGACGACACCAAGGCCAGCGTGCTGGGCGACTACCTGCCCACCCGGCTGGGGATGGACGCCGGCGAGACGGCGGTGTGGGCCTGCGTCACGTCCGACTACGCCGGCCACCTGCTCTTCTTTTTTGAAAACGGCAAGGCCGCCCGCGTGGAGCTGGCCGCCTACCAGACCCTCACCCGCCGCCGCAAGCTCACCGGCGCTTACTCGGACAAGAGCCCGCTGGCGGCCGCCTGCCTGCTCCGGGAGGACACCGAGCTGGCGGTGTTCTCCACCGAGGGACGGGCGCTGGTATTCCACACGGCCGCCCTCGCCCCCAAGAGCACCCGCAGCACGCAGGGCGTCGTCCTCATGACCTTAAAGCCCAAGTACAGGGTCTCCGACGCCCGGCCGCTGGCGGAGACCGCCATCGCGAATCCCGCCCGCTACCGCGCCCGCAGCCTGCCCGCCGCGGGGGCGCTTCTGAAAGATGAGGACCGGCCCGAGCGCCAGCTCTCCCTGCTGTGAGGTCGAACATGAAACGATTTTCCGCCGCCCTGAAACTGCTTCTGCCCTATGTTTGGATCACGCTGGCCTGCGCGGTGTACGCGCTGGGGTTCAACTGGTTCTATATGCCCAACCACATCGCCTACGGCGGCGTCACGGGCATCGCCCAGATGATCAACGCCATGTTCGGCCGGCCCTCCATCGGCGTCCTCATCATCCTGATGAACGTGCCCATCTTCCTGATCGGGTGGCGGCTGCTGGGCGGCAAGCTGCTGCTGGGCTCGCTGTACGCCATGGCCCTAAGCTCGGTGTTCATCGACCTGATCTCGGCGCTGTACACCTTTCCGGCCATGGAGCCGCTGCTGGCGTGCATCTACGGCGGCGTGACCATCGGGTTTTCGCTCGGCATCATTTTCCTGCAGGGCGC
>CAZVHV010000156.1:0-4272 GCA_964627025.1 uncultured Oscillospiraceae bacterium
AGTCCCTTCCGGGTCGCCATATAAGCCTCGGTAGCTCAGTTGGTAGAGCAAGGGACTGAAAATCCCTGTGTCGGTGGTCCGATTCCACTCTGAGGCACCAATCATGCGGGAGTGGTACAGTGGTAGTACGTCGCCTTGCCAAGGCGAATGTCGCGGGTTCGAATCCCGTCTTCCGCTCCATGATTTCCTTCGAACAGAGTTGATGGGATTCGAAGTGAGCGTTAAATAAACTTGCCGGTGGCATGTTTATAGCAAGCCGGAGTTGCGGTTGTATGTCAGTAAAAATAGAGATGCATCCGAGCAATAAAGGCAGCTAAAAAAGTTATCCCGTCTTCCGCTCCATAAACGGCGCCATAGCCAAGTGGTAAGGCAGAGGTCTGCAAAATCTCCACCCCCAGTTCGAGTCTGGGTGGCGCCTCCAGCTGAAAGCCCCTCAAACGATCGTTTGAGGGGCTTTTTTTTATCAAGCAGGAAGGATCGCGGTTGTTTTATGCAGTGGAACGATGAGGAAACCGAATTGCTCTTTGAATTCGAGCAGATCGCGAACAGGGAGAAGAAGTACCGCTTTCTCCGCCCCCGGAAGGTGATCGCGGCAGAGAGGACCGCCGAGGTGATCCCGGCGCTGGAGCAAGTCCGGGACGCGGTGAAGCGGGGATGGTATGCGGCCGGGTTCCTGTCCTATGAGGCCGCGCCGGCGTTTGACCCGGCCTATCGGACCCTTCCCAAGAGCGGGATGCCGCTGCTCTGGTTCGGGATCTACGAAGCGCCCGAGCCGCCAGGGCCGGAGCTTCCCGCATCTGCGGCCCCGTACCGCGTCGGCGCATGGGAGCCGGACACCGGCAGGCAGGCGTACGATGCGTGCATCGAAAGGATCCGGCAGGAGATCCGCGAGGGCAACACCTATCAGGTGAACTATACCGTGCGGTTCCGGACCGACTTCGCGGGGGATGAATTTGCCCTCTACCGAAAACTGACCCGCGCGCAGCGGAGCGGGTACGCGGCCTATCTCAACATCGGGCGGTACCGCGTCCTGTCGGCCTCGCCCGAGCTGTTTTTCCACTGGAAGGGGCGCCGGATCACGGCAAGGCCCATGAAGGGGACCGCGAAGCGCGGCCTGAGCGTCCGGGAGGACGAAACGCGGAAGGAACATCTGCGGACCTCCGCGAAGGAGCGGGCGGAGAACGTGATGATCACCGACCTGCTGCGGAACGATCTGGGCAGGATCGCGGAACGCGGCAGCGTCCATGTGCCCCGCCTTCTGGAAATCGAGCAGTACCCGACGGTCTATCAGATGACCTCCACCGTTCAGGCGGAGCTCTCCCCGGAGGCCGATCTGGTGGACGTGTTCCGCGCCCTCTTCCCGTGCGGTTCGATCACGGGCGCGCCCAAGATCAGCACCATGAACCTCATCGCCGGCCTGGAGCGCACGCCCCGCGAGGTCTACTGCGGCGCGATCGGATACGTCACGCCGGAAGGAGAGGCGTGCTTCAGCGTCCCGATCCGGACCGTGATCATCGACAAGGAGGAGGGCGCCGCCCGGTACGGCGCGGGCGGCGGGATCACCTGGGACTCCAGCGCCGACGGGGAATACCGCGAGATCCTGGCGAAAGCCTCGCTGCTGCACGAGGAAGAGAGGGAATTTGAGCTGCTGGAGACCATGCTGCTGGCCGGCGGGGAATACCGGTATCTGGAGCGGCATTTGAGCCGTATGCGCGGTTCCGCGGCGTATTTTAATTATCCCTTTGCGGAGGCGGAGATCCGGAAGCGGCTGCGCGACCTTGCCGCTGAGTACCCGTCGGACGCAGGAAGGGTTCGGCTCCTGCTGTCGGGAAGCGGAAAGATCACCCTCGAGTCGGTCCCGTTTGTTCCGCTTGCGAAAACCGAACCTCTGCCGGTGAGCCTTGCCAGAGAAGCCATCGACCGCGGGAACCGGTTTTATTATCATAAGACGACGGATCGGACCATTTATGAGACGTACAGGGAAGGGGTGCCGGACGTCTTCGACGTGCTGCTCTGGAATGAAAAAGGGGAAGTGACCGAGTTCACCATCGGGAATGTCGTGGCGGAGATCGGCGGCCGCAAATATACCCCGCCGGTGCGCTGCGGGCTGCTCCCGGGCACCTTCCAGGAAGCGCTCCTCGCCCGGGGGGCGATCGAGGAGCGCGTCATCACGCGGGAGGAACTGCCGCGCGCGTCCCGCCTCTGGCTGATCAATTCGGTGCAGGGCTGGGTCCCGGCGGCGCTGCGCTGAGGACGCCGTCCCGCCGCCCGGAAGAATTATTTGAAGATTGCCGAAATATGTGATACGATACGTTACAATATGAGGAGCAGATACAGGGGCGCGCGGCTCTGCCGATTCGCGGATAGAAAAAGGGGGTCTACCTATGTTTGGGAAAATCTTGGTCGTCACCGATGGTTCAGAGTATTCCCGTCATGCGCTGTCTGTCGCGATCGAACTCGCGAAGCAGAACGATTCCAAAATCACCCTGCTGCACGTGATCAATCCGCAGCCCTATCAGATCCCGCCCATCGCGGCGCATTATTTTCAGCAGCTCGTGCAGGAAATCGGCAAAAAGACGATGGAAAAGACCGTAAAAGGGATCGACGAGTGCCAGGTGCCGATCGAAAAGAAGATCCGCATCGGCAACGCGGCGCATGAGATCCTGGCCGAGATCAAGGAAGGGGAGGCCGAGCTTGCGGTCATGGGCGCCCGCGGACAGGGCGCGCTGCGCGCGGCCGTGATGGGCAGCGTGGCGCAGAAGGTCGTGGCCGAAGCGGGCTGCCCCGTTCTCGTCGTAAAGTAAGCTTCCGCCGCGCGCCTTGCGCTCATGTTTGACCGGCCGGGCGCATACCTCTTACTGAGGTGATGCGTGTGAATAGCCTGGCGCGGCTGGGGGACGCCATCTGGAATCCGTGGCTGCTCGGCCTGTTTCTGCTGACGGGCGGGTACTACTCCCTGCGCAGCGGCTTCTTTCAGCTGTTCGGGTGCCCGATCTGGCTGAAGACCTCGCTGAACGCCCTTCTGCGCCCGGAGCGCCGGGGCAGCGGACGGGGGCTCACCCAGCTGCAGGCGCTGGCGACCGCGCTGGCCTCCACCATCGGCACGGGCAGCATCGCGGGGGTGGCGACCGCCATCTTCTACGGCGGGCCGGGCGCGGTGTTCTGGATGTGGGTATCCGCCCTGCTGGGGATGATGACGGGCTGCGCCGAAAAAACCCTTGCCGTCCGCTACCGCTTCCGCAGCGAAACCGGAAACTGGGAGGGCGGCCCGATGGAATACATGACCCGGGGGCTGCGCCTGCCCGCCATGGCGTGCGGCTTTTCCCTGTGCTGCGTGGCCGCGACCCTGACGGGGGGCGGCATGGTGCAGGCCAACTCCATCGCCACCGCGCTGGAGGCGGCCTTCGGATGGCCGCGGCTTCCGGTCGGGCTGGCGGCGGCCCTGCTGACCGGCCTGGTCATCCTGGGCGGCATCGGCCGGATCGGAAAGGTGAGCGAGGCTCTGGTGCCCGCCATGGCCCTCTTCTTTCTCGCCGGAGGCGCCGTGGTGCTGGCGCTCCATGCCGCCGAGATCCCCCGGGTGCTCGGGCACATCGTGACCGCCGCGCTGACGCCGAAGGCGGCGCTGGGCGGCGGGCTGCAGGGCTACGGGATCGCGGCGGCCCTGCGGTACGGCGTGGCGCGCGGGGTGTTCACCAACGAGGCCGGACTGGGTTCCTCGGCGATGGCCCATGCCGCGGCCGAGGTGCGGGAGCCGGCCGAGCAGGGCATGCGCGGCATCTTCGAGGTCTTTGTGGCGACCATGCTCCTGTGCAGCGTCACGGCCCTCGTCATCCTCACCAGCGGCGTCTACAGCGAGGCGGCGGCCCTGGCCGCCATCCGGAACGGAACGGTGACGGCCTCCATGCTGGGCGCGCCCCTCTCGGCCGCCGCGTTCGGGACGGTGTTCGGGCGGTTCGGGGGCGGCTTTGTGGCCCTGTGCCTGCTGCTGTTCGCCTTTACCTCCCTTTTGGGGTGGAGTTACTACGGAGAGCGGGGGATCGTCTTCCTCACCGGCTCCCGCCGCCTGATCCCGCTTTACCGGGCGGCCTTTCTCCTCTGCGCCGTTGTGGGGAGCGTGGGAGAGATCGGCCCGATCTGGCAGCTCGCCGACATCTGCAACGGCCTGATGGCGCTGCCGAACCTGATCGCCCTGCTGCTGCTCTCGCCGGAGGCCCTGCGCCTGCTGGACAACTGGATACGGACAAGAGAGGAGCCTGCGCGTCGCGGACG
>CAZVHV010000157.1:0-4234 GCA_964627025.1 uncultured Oscillospiraceae bacterium
GCACCCAGCGCACGGCGTCGGCCACGGTGGACTTGCCCGAGCCGTTGGGGCCGACGATGGCCGTCACCCCCCGCCCGAAGGCGAGCCGGGTCTTATCCGGAAAGGATTTGAATCCCTGTATTTCCAGCGCCTTTAAGTACAATTGGCACACCTCTCAGTCCGTCGGTCGGTCCAGGCGTTCTCCGATCCCGCAGATATAAAGAATAAATACAGAATATTATATCAAATCGCATATTCTTTTGCAACTGAAACGCGGCAGGAGTTTCCCCCTGCCGCATTTTTGGCATCTTACCCGTTGAGCTTCTCGATGGCGGCTTTCGCCGCCGCCTGCTCGGCTTCTTTCTTGCTGTGTCCCGTGCCGGCCCCCACAACGCTGCCGTTGAGATCCACCTCGACGGAAAAAACCTTGGCGTGGTCCGGACCCTGCTGCCCGGTGAGACGATAAGCGAGCACCTGTCCGCTCTCCCTCTGCACCAATTCCTGCAGCGTTGTTTTATAGTCTCTGCCGGCGGCGGGGTATTCCTCCCTGCGCTCCAGAATGAGCGTACGTACCAGCTTTCTGGCCTGTCCGATCCCGCCGTCCAGATAAACAGCCGCCAGTACGGCCTCCACCGCATCGGCCAGAATGGAAGGCCGGGTGCGGCCTCCGCCCGCGTCCTCCCCCTTTCCCAGCCTGAGGTATTTACCGAGCTCCAGTTCCCGTGCCACTTCCACGAGGCTGGTCTCGCATACAAGCGAGGCACGCAGGCGGGTAAGGTCGCCCTCAGGCAGATCGGTCAGAGTGCGGTAAAGGTGGTCCGCTACGATCAGGCCGAGAATGGAATCTCCTAAAAATTCCAGACGCTCATTGCTGCACAGCCCGCCGCCCCGGTGCTCGTTTGCATAGGAACTGTGCGTAAGCGCGTTGGACAGCAGTTCCTTTTCCCGGAACGTGTAGCCCAGTTTTTCCTCCAATACTTTCATGCTTCAACCCCTATGGAACCTCGATTCATTTACGGCTCCTCATATAACAAAGCCTCGCCGCAGCGAGGCTTTGTGTCTACTGTTTTACATATCCAGCTTGCTCTGCAGGTAGCGCACCAGATCGCCGACAGTCCCGACCGCGCTAAGTTCGTCTTCCTCCATCTCCTCAATACCGAACTCTTCTTCCAACGCCATGGAAAGCTCCACGATGTCCAGAGAGTCGGCACCCAGGTCCTCCTCGAAGGTGGTATCCATCCGAATGGTGTCTGCCTCAACGCTGAACTGATCTGCAATAATCTGACTGAGCTTTTCAAAAATCATAGATCAAAACTCCTTTGCCCTTGCTTAGTTTCATAATATGGAACTTCTCCCTTGGTGTCAAGAGCAATTTTCAAAAACCATATTTTGATGAGAGAACCCACTCATTCTTCTGCAGTTTTTGTGCCATTAGGCAAGCGCATATGGTCCACGTTTTCCGTAATATCCTCGATAATACCCGAGGAGGCAAACTGCACCGCCTGGCGGATGGCGTTCTTGATGGCAAAGGCATTGGAAGAGCCGTGCGCCTTGATCACCGGCTTTGAGATACCGATCAGGGCGGTGCCTCCCACCTCTCCGGCATCCAGCTGCTTCTTGAACTCCCGAATGCCGCCGCTCACCAGCAGCGCGGCAAATTTCGTTACGAAGTTCTTCCGGAACATCTTCTTGATCTCCCTCGCCAGGAAAAGGCCCGTGCCTTCCATGGTCTTCAGGAAAATGTTTCCAGAGTAGCCGTCTGTGACGATGACATCCACACCGCCTTCCACGGCCTCGCGCGCCTCGATATTGCCGGTAAAGTGGATCCGTCCCTCAGCATCGGCTTTTTTAAGTAAAATATACGCCTCGCGCTGAAGATCGGTCCCCTTGCTCTCTTCCGTTCCGATGTTGAGCAGACCCACCCTCGGCTCCGGGCGTCCCAGCACATGCTCGGCATAGTAGGAGCCCATGAACGCGTACTGGAGCAGATATTCCGGCGTGCATTCGGCGGTAGCACCGCAGTCGATCAGCACGGCGCCCCCGCTGCCTGTCGGCACCACAGGCGCCATGGCCGCCCGCCGGATGCCCTTGATCCGCTTTACCATCAGGGTAGCGGCGGAGAGCATCGCGCCAGTGCTGCCGGCGGATACGAACGCGTCTCCCTTTCCGTCCCGGAGCAAACCGAGTCCGATGGTAAGCGAGGAATCTTTTTTCTCCTTAAAGGCGCTGGCAGGATTGTCGCAGATCTCCACCACCTGTCCTGCGTGGGCGATCTCCACCCCCGCGGGCAGTTCCCCCATACCGTTGTCCCGAAGCACGGTCAGGATCTCTTCCCCCCGGCCGACCAGGATGACCCTGATGCCGTATTCCCGCACCGCCTCGATCGCGCCCTCTACGACGGCCTTCGGCGCGTTGTCGCCGCCCATCGCATCTACTATGATTTTCATGGAAACACTACCTCCTGTTGGAGCAAAGCATTCTCTCCCGCTTCCGCACAGACCCGCTCCAATAATTCCAGCGAACGCCTGGATAATTCGGCATTCTTGTTCCGCTTCCCCTTGACCTTATATCCGAGGGGCGGGATGATCCCGAAATTTACATTCATGGGCTGGAAGTCGGTTACGGAAGGGTCGCTGATATAATATGCCAGAGCACCGATCGCGGTCTCCCGCGGAAAATCCAGCGGAGGCCTGCCCAGGATCCTGTTGGCCAGTTCCGCCGCCGCCAGATAGCCGGATGCCGTGGACTCCACATAGCCCTCGACGCCGGTGATCTGTCCGGCAAACACGATACGCGGCTCTTTTTTCACCTGGTAGTAGCGGTTGAGCAGGCGCGGAGAATCCAGATAGGTGTTGCGGTGCATTACGCCGTAGCGGAGAAACTCCGCGTTCCGCAGCGCCGGGATCATGGAGAACACCCGCTTCTGCTCCGGGAACTTGAGATGCGTCTGGAAGCCGACCAGATTATAGACCGAGCCTTCGCTGTTGTCCCTGCGCAGCTGCACGACCGCGAACGGCTCCCGGCCGGTGCGCGGGTCCCGCAGGCCGCGCGGCTTCAGCGGGCCGTAGCACAGGGTCTGCTTTCCGCGCCGCGCCATGACCTCCACGGGCATGCAGCCCTCGAAGACATGCTTGTCCTCAAAACCGTGCACCTCGGCCTCCTGCGCCGTGCAGAGCGCCGCCCAGAAGGCGTCGTACTCGCTTTCGGTCATGGGGCAGTTGATATAGTCCGCCGTTCCCCTGTCATAACGCGAGGCAAACCACGCGTTTTCCATGTCCACGCTGTCGAAGCTGACCAGCGGGGCGGCGGCATCATAAAAGTTCAGTTCTCCGCTTTCCGGGAAAAAATCCCGGATCACAGCGGCGAAGGCATCGGAAGTCAGGGGGCCGGTAGCGATGATCACGTCGCCCTCGTCCGGTATCCGCGTCTCCTCCCCTTCGATCACCGTAATGTTCGGGTTTGTTCTGATCTTCCCGGTGATGGCGCGGGCAAAGGCATGGCGGTCCACCGCCAGCGCGCCGCCGGCCTCCACCCGATGGGCATCGGCGCAGGTCAGGATCAGCGAGCCGAGCCGCCGCAGCTCTTCCTTCAGCAGGCCGACCGCGTTTTCCAGCTGGTCGCTTCGGAGGGAGTTGGAGCACACCAGTTCCCCAAACGCTTCGGTATGATGGGCGGGGGTCATTTTTCCAGGTTTCATTTCATGCA
The DNA here is from genome assembly GCA_964627025.1 of uncultured Oscillospiraceae bacterium. GTDB lineage: Bacteria > Bacillota > Clostridia > Oscillospirales > Oscillospiraceae > JAEWRY01. Next base: position 3,685 of record CAZVHV010000157.1, read on the forward strand.
GCTCCACGGGGATGCCGCGGCGTGCCAGCTGCCACGCCGCCTCGCTCCCCGCCAGCCCGGCCCCGATTACGATTACAGGCTTTGTCATTCTTGTTCCGCCGTCTTCTTCTTTCTGGACGTCCCGGCTTTCTTTTCGGAAGCCGCCGTCTTTTTCTTGGATGTCTCCGCTTTTGCCGCCTTTTTCCCGGGAGATTTTGCTTTTGCCGTCTTCTTTTTCGAGGCGGCGGGCGCTTTCCCGTCAGTCTTCTCTTCCCCGGCCTTCTCCTCGGTCTTTTCTTCGCTGACGGTCTTCTTCTTATAACCGCCCCGTTTCTCTTCCGGTACAAAAGCGGAGCACTCCTCATTGGTGCAGAACGGCTTTTTAAAACCTCGGCCCGCTTTTTTGAACATGGTCCTGCCGCAGACGCTGCAGGTCTCCTTGACCGGCACGTCCCATGTCATAAAGTCGCAGTATTTCTCGTTCTTGTCGGTATTATGCTCGCAGCCGTAATAGGTATAGCCCTTCCGCGAGGTCTTCTTGAGGATCCTGCCGCCGCACTTGGGACAGCTG
>CAZVHV010000158.1:0-2984 GCA_964627025.1 uncultured Oscillospiraceae bacterium
CTGGACGCCTCCGCCCGGCTTAAGCGCTGTGATCTGATCGGAGAGGATGAGCGGCAGTTTGACCGCCTCTTCTCCGGCGGCGCGGCGCAAAGCGGAGAGGAGAGGGTGCTGACCGATCAGCTGGCGGCCAACCGGCGCCTGCTGGAGCGGGCAGTGGAACTGGACCGGCGGGTAAACCGGCGGATATGCAGGGAGAAATCCTGTTATCTGACGCATGAAAAAAAGACCATGTCCCGATAGGGGCATGATCTTTTCAGGCGAAACAGATTTGTGAGCGGTTCAGGTCCCGGGGAGAGAGAGAAACCAGAGCGGCGCGCCGTTGCTCCGGCTGTCGGAAAGCTCGTCCAGGATCAGCTGGGGGTCCCAGACCGTCAGACTCCGCTCCCGGCTGTTGGAGTCGGCCACCAGGATCCCGCCGTCCAGCGTGACGCCCCGCAGGAGCAGGAAATGTCCGCCCTGGGTAAAGTGGCCCGCTTTCATCAGGGCCACCGCAATTTTTCCGGAGGACAGTTCCAGCTGCAGACGCTGCACGTCGCAGTCCGGGACGGATTCCACCGTCAGGCCGAAGTCTTGCGCAGCCCCGTCGACAAGGGAGAGATAAGAGCCGCTGTGTGCGGCGCAGTATCCGCTGCCGCTGGCCCACCGGGCGGTCTGCTCAGGATCGGTGGACAGGTCGGTCAGGCTGTCCAGCACCATGGCCACGGTGGTGGGACCGCAGCCGTATTTGCCCAGCGTATCCTCCCCATAGGACTGGTCGCACCAGGCCGGGTCGGACTGGTTGAAATAGACGATCTCCCGACTGCCGCCGGTGAGGATTTCCAGGCCGTCCCGCGGTATCAGCGTGGTGAGGGAAGGGTCTGCCATGGGCAGATCGTCCGCCGCGACGAGCGGTTCGGAGAAGGGAGAATCCACTTGGGAAGCCTCGGTATCCTGCCAGGTGTGTGCCAGAGCGGATGCTCTGCCCCAAAGACCGCCGGCCAGCGCCCCGGCATCTTCCCACAGTACGGCGGCTTTCCGGACCGGAGCGGTGATGCGCCCATAAAGCGCAGGGTCGGCAAACCGGCAGACGGCCAGCTCCGAACCGCCGACGCATACCGCGGCGAGCAGAAGGATCCCCAGCACTTTTCCCCAGATCGATTTCTGACGCAGACGCATCGCCCCCCCTTCAAAATGAAATTGGACTTTTCAAAAAGACAAGTTTATATTATAACAGAAAGAAAAGAAAAAGAAAATATTGTGTCGATTGGATGTTACGGTCCGATGCAATACGGCGCAGGGACGGGAGCAGGCTCAGGATGCCGATTATACGACTGGAAAACGCAGGAAAGCATTATAAGCAGGAAGGCCGGCGGATCCGGGTTGTCAGCGAGATCAATCTGACCATCCGGCAGGGTGAATTCGTATTTGTAGTCGGCAGCAGCGGGGCGGGAAAAAGCACGCTGCTGCAGCTGCTGTGCGGGCAGATTCACCCGGATGAAGGCATGGTTTTTTTTGATGGCCAGAACATTACGCATCAGCCCATGCTGTTTGCGGGCAGGACGCGCCGCGCCTTCGGCTATGTGCCGCAGGAGTCCCGCCTGCTGCACGGGCGGACCGTACTGGAAAACTTGACCATGGCGGCCCGGGCAGGCGGCTTTTGCAGAGAAAAAAAGATCCTGGAGCTGGCGCAGAAAGCGCTGGATATCGTGGGACTGAGCGGGTTTGAGAGAAAGTTCGCGGCGGAAATGTCCATCGGGGAAGGCCGGCGGGTGGAGCTGGCCCGAGCCATCATCAACAGCCCGCCCATTCTGGTCCTGGATGAGCTGACCGCCAATCTGGATGAGGATAATATCTGGGATATTTTCCATATTCTCTGTGAGATGAACCGGCAGGGGACCACGATCATTATGGCCACCCATGCCAGCATGTTTGTCAACCTGATGCGCCGCCGGGTCGTTACGCTGGTGGACGGCCGCATTGCCGGGGATGTCAAGCGCGGACGATATGGAGATATCACAGGAAAAACACTGTATGCCGGGAAATGCGCAGGGCCGAAATTCAAACACAGATAGCATGTTCCGGCGAAAAGATGCTGCAGGGAGTGAAACGATGCAAAAACTGCGACGTGGATTCGCGGTGCTGGTCTGCACCGCAACGATGCTTTTCCTGACCGCCTGCGGCGGCAAGCTGCCGGCGCCCCCGGATACCTATGAGCTGGACGGGGAGAGTGTGCCGTCGTTTAACGCGGTTTTGGGAGCGGATAACAGCGGGACCATGACGACGCTGGACACTGCGGAGAACCAGTACGCGTATGACAAGCTGGCCTCCGGGGGAGACGCTGTCTCACAGTATGTGGGGAGCCTGACCTCCGGGGACAATGCCTTTTCCGTGGTGGATGAAAACGGCGCGCAGACCGCTCCTCCGGACTATACCGCAGAGACGGGGACGGTGATTCTGGCACGCGCCGCCTCGGAAAGCGGCAGAATCCTGCGCATGGAGATCTCCTGGACTGCCGCGGACTGCCGGATCACACTGACACGCCCGACAGGGGAGATAGCGGGCGCCGCGGCGGATCCGATGACCAATGACGAAGCGGTGGCGTATCTTCAGGGGCTGAAGCCAGCCGAGCTGGACCTTCCGGGGAGCAGCATGAAAGGATACCATATCTATCCCGTGGAGGGAATGGTCCTGGTAAACGGAGCCGCCTGCCTGAAATTACAGATCTGCCAGGTGGACAAGGCGTCCGGCTCGAACCGGATCGCAGGCATCTATCTGCTCTCGGCGGATAAAGTCCATTTATACCGGCTGGAAAACGACAGCGTCACAGAATTACATGCAGTCTAAGGAGAACAGGAAGATGAGCGAAAAATACCTGACGTTTCAAACGGCAGATCAGCTTTTTGCCGTTCCGATCGCACATGTGGAGCAGATCCTTCGGCTGGGCGAGATCACCGGTGTGCCGGGGACTTCCCCCTATGTGAAGGGGATCATCCGCCTGCGGGAGA
>CAZVHV010000158.1:2994-4211 GCA_964627025.1 uncultured Oscillospiraceae bacterium
GCGCCTGGGATGGCCGCTGACCGGGTATGGCGACAGAGCCGGGATGATCGTGCTGAGGGGAGCGGGAACGCCTGTTGCGCTTCTGGTGGATCAGGCCGAGGAAGTCATCGATATTCCGGATCAGTGCATCTCACAGCCTCCCGTGGCGGGCGGTACGTCAGAAAATGATTACCTGACCGGCGTGGCCGCTCTGGTCCAAAAGGACCGGAAGGAGCGGCTGGTTTTGCTGCTGGATGGATCGAGGCTCCTGCGCGAGCGGGAAGCGGAAGAAGTGCTGGAGTCCGCCAATTACTTGACAAGATAAATCGATTATGCTATTAGTAAGGTATCATTCAAATGAGAGGTGTCTGTTTGGAGACTGTTCTGTAAGGAACGCGAATTGCAAAAGGGCTACAGAGGCGATGGATATCGCTTTGTTTGCTGTGCAATCATGTTCATACAGAACTATGTCAAACGGGACTTTTTAAGAGCTGACGGGACATAGTTGTGTAACTATGTCCCTTTTTTTATGCCGCGATTCGCGTTCTACCGATCGGTTTAAAATTTGTTATGAGAGGTGAATGTTTTGAATCTTCTGACTCGTTACGGCGCAGGTAAGCGCTATTTAGACGAGGCAAAGCTCTTTCCGGGTCTGAGCCTCGCGAGAGTGATTTCACAATATAAAGACCTGTATAAGGTCATTACTGCGGACGGGGAATGCTTGGCCGAGGTTTCCGGAAAATTCCGTTACGAAAGAACGAAGCTGTCGCAGTACCCCGCTGTGGGTGATTTCGTTATGGTGGACCGTACCAGAGAAAATTCCGGTAACGCCATTATCCATCAGGTGTTGACACGGAAAAGCGTCTTTGAACGCAAGGCGGCGGGCAACGAGCATCAGACGCAGGTGGTTGCCGCCAACATTGACACGGTGTTTATCTGTATGTCTTTAAATAACGACTACAACCTGAGCAGGCTGGAACGCTATCTCTCGGTGGCCTGGAACAGCCAGGCGACGCCGGTGATCGTACTGACAAAAGCTGACTTATGTAAAGATTTAACAAGTGTTATGACTGAAATATCAGCTGTAGCGCCCGGTACAAGCGTGGTGGTGACTTCAAAACACGACCAGGCTTCCTGTGAAAAACTGCTGCCCTATTTACAGCAGGATATGACGGCGTCTTTTATCGGATCATCGGGCGTCGGAAAATCCACACTTATTAACCGGCTCGCCGGAGAAG
>CAZVHV010000159.1:0-4170 GCA_964627025.1 uncultured Oscillospiraceae bacterium
ACATCAAGCGGCTCCGCGCGAAAATAGACGAGTACCCCCATGAGGGCTGGCACATCAGAACCATCTGGGGGGTCGGGTATAAATTTGAGGGAAAGCCTTATGAGACATAAGATCGCGGTCAAACTGACCCTTTACTTTTCGGCCGCCCTGCTGCTGTTCTCGGTCATCATCGGCGGCGTTTTCATCACGCTGTTTCGCGAGCACACCATACAGATCAGCAAGGCCGAGCTGGAAAAGCGCGCCGTCACCATCGCACAGAATCTCTCCGGCCGGATAGGAAGCGCCGCCTCCGAGCCGGGGGCGGGAATGATGGGCGGAGGACAGGGCGGGTACGGCGCCTACCTGCGCTTCCTGGACGACATCGCCATGAGCGACGTCTGGATTGTGGACGAAAATCTTGACCTGATCACGGGCGGTGTGAGCGGGATGCAGTACCAGTACGCCGATCTGCCGCCCGACGCCGAAACGGTGGTCAAGGAGGTCTTTGAGGGGAAAACCACCTTCAGCGAGGGGTTCAGCGAGCTGCTGGATAAGCCGACCCTGACGGTCGGCACGCCCATCGAATCAAACGGGACGGTCGTAGGGGCGCTGCTCCTGCACACCTCGGTGGACGGGATGAACGAGGCGACCGCGCAGGGCATCGAGATCCTGGCCGTGAGTATGCTGGCGGCCCTGCTGCTGGCGGTTTTGCTGTCCGTCCTGCTTGCCCTGGTCTTTACGAAACCGCTGAAAAAAATGAAAGATTCCGCCCTCCTGCTCGCAGCCGGCGACTACACCGCCAAGACCGGCGTGCACCAGCAGGACGAGATCGGGGAACTGGCCGGTACGATCGACTGCCTGAGCGAACGCCTTGAGGCGGCGCGCCGGGAGAGCGAAAAACTGGACCGGCTTCGCCGTGAGTTCGTGGCAAATGTTTCGCATGAGCTCAGGACGCCGATCACTGTGCTGTGCGGCTCGCTGGAGGCCCTGTGCGACGGGGTGGTGACCGATCCCGGGCAGGTCAAGAACTATCACTGCCAGATGCTCCGCGAAAGCCTGTTCCTTCAGCGGCTGGTCAACGACCTGCTGGATCTGTCGCGGCTGCAGAATACGGACTTCCAGGTGGAGATGCAGGAGCTGAATCTGTGCGACGTCCTGAGCGACAGCGTCCGCAGCGCCGGGCAGATGGCGCGGAAAAAGGAGATCGAGATCCGGACCGAGCTGGACAGGGAGGTGTTCGCCGTTTTCGGAGACTACGGCCGCCTCCGCCAGATGTTCCTGATCATTCTGGACAACGCGGTCAAGTTTTCGCCGGAGGGCGGAGTCGTGACCGTTTCCCTGAAGGACAGAACGGTTTCCATTCGTGACCGCGGCATCGGGATCCCCGAGACGGATCTGCCCTACATCTTCGACCGCTTCTACAAGGTGGGTTCCGAGGAGAACAAGGAAGGCTCCGGCCTCGGACTCGCCATTGCAAAACAGATCGCCGACCGCCATCAGATCACCCTTTCCGTCCGGAGCCGGAGCGGGGAGGGGACCGAGTTTTCCTTCCGCTTCTGACCGGGGACAGACGAAGGCGCCGTACAATCACGGATTGTACGGCGCCTCTTGCGTTGCGAAAGGGTGAAAACGGCCTCCGGACTTCTCCTTCTCCTCGTACATCAGGCCGTCGATGTGTCTGAGGAAATCGTGGACGGTAAAGCCGGGCATGGGCGTATAAGTATCAAAACCGATGCTCAGACTGAGACGGTAGGGCGCGATTTTTTTCTCGTTGAAGCGGTTCACGTTTTCTTTCAGGCGGCGCACGGCCCTGGCAGCATCTGAGCCGCTTTTCAGATCCATCAGGATCACGAACTCGTCGCCGCCGTATCTGGCAATAAAATCACGCTTCCGGAAGGTTTGTTTCAGGATCCTGGCGAGATGCTGCAGCGCCTCATCCCCGACATCGTGTCCAAACCGGTCGTTGATCAGTTTAAAGGAGTTCAGGTCGATCATCAGACCCGCCAGCAGCCGCTTGTCGATATTGCCCTGCATCTGCCGCTGCAAAAAATGATCCAGTTCCCTCCGGTTGAAGACGCCGGTCAGATAGTCGGTGTAAAGCTGGTAATTTTGCATGCTGATAAAAAGGATCAGGATGGAGACGGTGATGCAGACCCATAAGACCGAGGGGCCCCGAAACAGGAGCTGCAGGCTCCCGCCCAGAAGGGGCGGGAGAATGAAGAGGAACAGGGGCGGGATCATGCGCGCCTGGATCCGCCCCCGCTTCAGCAGGACGAGCGCCCCGGCGCAGAGAAGGTAAAGACCATCGATCAGCGCCGCGGCAAGAAAAAACGGTCCTCTGTGATAGAGATTATCCGCATCAAAATAAAACAGGGAACCCGTCCACAGGCTGAGGAGGGAAAAAACCGCGTTGCAGCAGGCCGGAAGAAACATTGCGGCGAGCAGCTTCCGCCTGCGAAAGCGATGCCGGAAGATCTGGTAGTCCACATAGCAGAGCCATACCGCGAAGACCACGGGACCCACGGAATAGGAGCAGGCGGCGGCAATCCGCAGGACCGGCCTGACCCAAAAGTCAGTTTTTCCCTCCAGAATATACAGGACGGTATCCAGAAGCAGCGCCAGCGCGGTACAGAAGAGCAGCGCCAGAAAAAGTCTTTGCTCCGGAAGACCTTTGTCCATCCGGCGGCTGATGTTCCACAAGATCAGAAACAATACCGCCAAAGAGAAAAGGTTGAGTTCGATATACAGGACGGTTTGGATCGGAAACACCTACTTCAGCACGCATGCCTCAAATTTTGATATGTCAAAATTTTACTTCTCTTCCACAAGAATGTCAATAGACAAAGTGGAAGCGGCCTGCGCTGGAAGAAGGAGACAGGGTCAGACCGGGCGCCGTTCCTGCTGCGGCTCCTTGACGGACGAGAGCATCTGTGCAAACAGGCGTACAAGGGCAGGGTCAAAATTTTTTCCCGCCTTCTGCAAAATGACCTGAAGGGCGTCGTCCCTGCTGCCCGGCTCGGAATCCGAGACCTCATAGAGCACGCGGTCGTAGACTTCCGCGATGGAGATGATCCGGGCCGAAAGGGGGATCTCTTCTCCCTTCAGCCCCTTGGGATAACCGGAGCCGTCCCAGTGCTCATGGTGGGCCAGGACGATTTCGGCCAGGTCGAGGGTGTCGTCGAAGAAATTTAAGATCCGGTATCCGATGGTGGGGTGTTTCCGGATCTCAGCCTCCTCCTTGTCGGTCAACTGCGTTTGTCTGTGCAGGAGCTTGGGCGCAAGCACGATCTTGCCGATGTCGTGGAGATATCCGGCGTGCGTGAGCTTTTTGAGTTCGACCGCGGGCAGGGCGAGCAGCCTTCCCATATCGGCGCACAGATTCCTGACATTCGCGGAGTGCCGCCGCTCTCCGGCGCTGCTCTCGTGGAGGGTTCGGATAATGGTGTTGATGGCGCAGCTTTTGAACCTGCTGCGTTCCAGTGTTTTGGCCAGATACATTTTTTCCTCCGCGCGGTTGAGGGCCTCCATAATGTTTTCGGACAAAGTCTGCACCGTATTGGCGCCCAGGGAGACGCTGCCGCTCAAAGCCTTGATCTGCTCTTTCGAAAATTCTGTCCTGATCCGCTCCATGATCTGCTGGGCCTCGGAGAGACCCGTTTTCGGCAGAAGAACGACAAATTCATCGCCGCCCCACCGCGCGATGATGTCGTCCGCGCGGCAGACCCGTTTCATCACCTGGGAGAGCTTCTGCAGGAGCAGATCCCCCCAGGCGTGCCCGAAAATATCGTTGGTGAGCTTCAGACCGTTCACATCCCCCATGATAACGGAGATCGGGAGATTGCGCGCGGTATTCAGCCGCTGCAGCTCCTCTTCAAAAAACCGGCGGTTATACAGCCCGGTCAGGGAATCATGAAAGCTGAGATATTCGATTTCCCGCTGCTGCTTTTTCCGGTCGGTCACATCGCGAAAAACCAGAACAACGCCGACGGTCGCGCCGGAATCGTCGCGGATCGGCGCCGCGCTGTCCTCCAGCACATGCCTCGCGCCGGTCCTGGAGACCAGCGTGATATGGTTCTCCATTTCCTGGATTTTTCCGGATGTGAACACCTCGGCGATGCAGTCTTTGAGCGGAGGGGCGCCGCGCTCGCCTTCCAGGACAAACACCTGACCGTACGGCATCCCGACCGCTTC
>CAZVHV010000160.1:0-4146 GCA_964627025.1 uncultured Oscillospiraceae bacterium
TGAAAAAGCTGCGTTCAGCGACGCGGTGGGCCACTCCATGGTGGACGATCTGAAGGAGTATGCAGAGACCGCCTATACCGACGAGGCGTTCGAGGAAAAGCGGAAGAAGTATTCCTTTGCGGCCCCGTTCACCAAGGAGTCCCTCCTCTACCGCGAGCTGTTTGAAAAATACTACCCCGGCCAGGCCGCCATGGTCAAGGACTTCTGGATGCCCAACAAGGAGTGGGAGGGCTGCGACGTCAACGACCCGTCCGCCCGCGTTCTCTCCAACTACGGCGGCAGCGGCGAGATCCTCGCGGAGAAGTCCGCCGCGGTCTGTGCCTCCTGACGGATCCAGTTTACAAAAAGCGCCGCGCGCAGTCAAATGACTGCGCGCGGCGCTTTTTCCATCTCTTTTCCGAAAGGAGAATCGCAGGTCTTCAGGCCCACTGCCGGATGCGCGGCAGCAGCCTGCTGCTCAGCAGCGCGGTGACAACCAGCTTGACCGCGTCTCCCGGAAGATACGGGATCATGCCCACCATGAAAATTTTCCACACGCCCAGGCCCTTCCCCATGTACACGTTAAGAATCACCGCCATGTAGGGCAGGCCGACCAGGTAGAGCACGGCCAGCCCGGCCAGGCAGGCCAGCAGGATGCGCGGAACGCTCTGCGTGCCTTCGCTCAGTTTTCCGATCACAAACGCGGACAGGATCAGCCCGAGCAGAAAGCCGCAGGTCGGATACAGAAAATAGCCGAGGCCACCCCCCGCGGTGAAGATGGGCAGGCCCAGCAGGCCAAGCGCGACATAGACCAGCTGGGACAGCGCGCCTTTCCTGGCCCCGAGGAGCACGCCGGCCATCGCGGTAAAGAAAAACTGCAGGGTGATGGAAGAAACTCCGAGGGGGATCCGGATAAATGCGCCGACCGCGGTGAGCGCCGCGAACAGGGCAACTTGCACGATATCTTTTGTTTTCATAACGCCTCCACTTGTAAACCACTATTTATAAACCGGTTTACAAGTATCTTAGCAGATACCGCCGAAGATGTCAACCGCAATTTCCGGTACGGTTAACCACCGCGTCTGCGTAGCCGTGCAGCCCCCGCACGGAGACTTCGCCGGAGCTGACCGTCCTGATCTTCCCCTCCCCGTCACGGACAATCAATCCGAACTGTTCGTCGATATCCAGCGCGTACGCACGCTCGCTGATGTCCCCGCTGATGATCTGTATTTCCCGGTTAAGGGTGACGCAGTCCCGCCGATAGGCGGCCAGTTCCTCCTCATAGCCCTTGCCGAGTTTGTCGTAGAGGAGATCCAGCTCCCGGATCATGGCTGCCGCGAGCTGCGCTCTGGAGACGGTTCCGCCAAGCTCGGCGGTCAGAGAAGTGGCGGTCTCGGCTATTTCTCCGCAAAAGTCCTCTTTTTTCTGATAGACGTTGATGCCGATCCCGAGGACCGCATACTGGAGCAGGCCGGTCTCCCCTTCCACGGCCATTTCGGTCAGAATCCCGCAGATCTTCTTCCCGTTCAGCAGCAGGTCGTTGACCCACTTGATCTGCGGGCGCGTGCCGCAGACCGACTCAATCGCGTTGCAAATAGCGACCGCGCACAGGGCGGTGACGGGAAGTAGCGCGGCAGGGCTGAGCCGCGGACGCATAAGATAGGAGAGGTAAACTCCCTTGTTGGCGGGAGACTGAAAGCTGCGGCTGATCCTGCCGCGGCCGGCCGTCTGCATGTTCGCAACGGCAACGGTCTTGTCCGGCGCGTTTTCCAGCGCGATTCGCTTCAGATAGCTGCTGGTGGAATCGATGGTATCGAAGCAGAGGATGGATCCGGTTCGGTCACCCAGATAGGAGGCGATCTCGCGCTCCAGCAAAACATCCGGGACCTCGACCAGCCGGTAACCGCAGCCTGACTGCGCCTCGATCACGTATCCGTCCGCCCGCAGGGATTTGATCGCCTTCCAGACCGCTGCCCGGGACAGGTTGAGCCGGCTGCTGATGGCTTCCCCGGAGACGTAGCTCCCCGCCGCCTGTTTGAGAAATTTTAACACTTCATCCTTGGACATGCGTCTCCTCCTAATAAGCGAACCGTTTGTATTCTGTCAGGACCATTATAGCCGAGCGCCGTGCATTTGAAAAGTGCTTTGCGCGCAGCGCCGGCCGCACTGATAAAAGAAAGCACCGGAAAACAGTTGTTTTCCGGTGCTTTCCGGCACCTCATTGCTGAGATAAGAGTTGAAAAGAAGGAAAATGCGGTTTTCGAAATTAGAACAGCTGCGGCATGAAGATGGTGACAATCAGGAACGCGCAGATGCCTGCCAGGACGCAGTAGGCAAGGCAGAGCTTCAGGTTGTTCCGGATGACCGGGCCTTCCTTACCGACGAGTCCGACGGTGGTCAGCGCGGCAACGACGTTATGTACGCAGATCATGTTGCCCGCGGCAGCGCCGATGGCCTGGAGGGCCAGGATGGCGGTGATGGGGAGTCCGATCTGCTGTGCAGCGCTCAGCTGCAGTCCGCCGAACATAATGTCGGATACGGTGGCGCTGCCCGAGATGAAGGAGCCGAGGGCGCCTACGATCGGGGCCACGATGTACCATTTGCCGCCGGCAACGCTGGCTGCGGCTTTCGCCATGGACAGCAGCAGGGAGTCGGCGCCGGGCGCTCCGCCGGAATACATCATGATGAAGGTCATGCTCAGCGCGAAGAACAGCGCGATTGCAGCAGGACGGATCTCATGAATGGTCTCAATCCAGGACTTTGCAGCCTCCTTGCCGTCGATGCCGTGCATCAGGGGGATCAGCAGTGCAACCAGCATGAAGGGGAGGATGCCCGGGTTGTAGAGCGGCGTGATGGACTTGCTGATGGTCGTACCCAGAATGTTGCTCCAGCCGATGCTGAAGGCCTTGAGCACGGGGGTGAGGCCGATCCACTTCAGGCGGCCCAGAAGCAGGATGACACCGATCAGGATGTACGGGAACCAGGCCATACCGGCGCTGATGCACTTTTCGGAGCCGGTTCCCTCTCCGTTGTCCGCATTGGCGGCGCACTCGGTGGTTTGCTCATCGCCCTTGAAGCCCCAGCTCGTCTTGGGCAGGAAGATCCCGGCCTTGATCACGCCCATGAAAACGGGAATGGCGATCAGAGCGCTGAGCAGGGATGCGATCTCGGGTCCGACAAAGTTTGCAACAATGACCTGCGGCACGGTGAAGACAAGGCCGCCGATCAGGGCCAGCGGGAATACTTCCAGGCCCTCCTTGATGCTCTTATCCGCCACCAGGGTCATGGAGCAAACCATGGCGATGGGGATCAGGGTCGCGCCGATGAACTGTGCAAGGGTGGCAAAACCGCCCACCTGGGTCAGGAAGGTGTAGAAATCATGCGGATAGCCGGCGCCCATGATCATGGAATCCAGGCTGGCAAAACCGCCTACGACCGGGGTGCCTACTGCACCGAAGATAACCGGGCTGCTGTTGCCGACCAGGGCAACGATTGCAGCAACCAGCGGGGGGAAGCCCATGCCGACCAGAAGCGGCGCCGCCACGGCCGCCGGAGTTCCGAAGCCGGCCGCGCCTTCAAAGAATGCGCCCATAAGAAAACCGATTACGATAACCTGTACTCTTCTGTCCGTGGAAACCCTGGCCATGGACTGCGCGATACCATTTACGCCGCCGCCCTTTTTCATCAGCCGCAGGATCAGCAGCGCGCCGTAGATGATGAAAAGGATGTCAATCGTATTGATGGCGGCGCCAAGGATCGACGCGGCGATCCAGGTGCCGGGCATATGCCAGAAAATAAAAGCCAAAACAGCGGCGACAGCGAATGCGATCGGCATTGCCTTCATGGACGGCCAGTTCAGGCCGAGCATGAGAATGCCTACGGTAAGAATCGGAATAAATGCGATAAGTGCTAATTGCATAAATTTCAATCTCCCTCAAAAAATTTCCCATATAGCTGTTAAATTTTTCTATATATGGAATTTTGTTTTCGGTTATAAAAAACCGTTAGTACGGAATACTGCATTTCCCCTCAATCGAAGCCGGTTTGCTTTTCAAACCGGGGACGATCCCTGCACGGATTCCTGTCATACGGTCACATTGTTTGCAAATTTCAGTTGATGCCAGATTGGTGACATAATACTCTCTGTGCTCTTGCCTGGGCTCTGCG
>CAZVHV010000161.1:0-4124 GCA_964627025.1 uncultured Oscillospiraceae bacterium
AAGAGAGCAGGGCAACAACGAGGGTATAGATGCTAAAATAAACGCCCACAATCAGCCCTCCTTATCGCCCTTTTGGCGGATGGTAAGGCGAATGGGGGTGCCCTCCATACCAAAGGTGCTTCTGATTTGATTTTCCAGGTACCGCTGGTAGGAAAAGTGGAAGAGCTGCGCGTCGTTGCAGAAACAGATGAAATGCGGAGGCTTGATCCCGGCCTGGGTCATATAGTAGATCTTCAGTCTCCGCCCCTTGTCGGTCGGCGGCTGGACCCGCGCCGTGGCATCGGCCAGAACGCTGTTGAGCATACCGGTCGTGATGCGCATGGCGCTCTGGTCATTCACATAATTGATCAGCTCAAACAGCCGGTCCACCCGCTGGCCGGAACGCGCGGAAATAAAGAGGATCGGAGCGTAGGTCATATAGGCCAGGTCGCGGCGGATATTCTGCCGCATCCGGTCCATCGTTTTGTCGTCTTTTTCCACGATGTCCCACTTGTTAACTACGATGATGCAGGCTTTGCCGGCTTCGTGGGCAAGGCCCGCGATCTTCGTATCCTGCTCGGTGACACCCTCGTTGGCGTCGATCATGATAAGACAGACATCGGCGCGTTCGATCGCCAGGGTGGCGCGGAGAACGGAGAATTTTTCGATCGGATCGTCCACCTTGGACTTTCTGCGGATACCGGCGGTATCGATGAACAGATATTTGCCCTTCTTGTTTTCAAAGTAGCTGTCCACCGCGTCGCGGGTCGTACCCGCCACATTGGAAACGATCACGCGCTCCTCGCCGAGGATCCGGTTGATCAGCGAGGACTTGCCCACGTTCGGCTTGCCGATCACCGCCACCTTGATGACGTCGTCGTCTTCCTCTTCCTCGTTGTCGGGCGGGAAGTACTTCAGGCAGGCATCCAGCAGATCGCCGGTGCCGTGTCCGTGGACGGCCGAAACGGGGATTGGATCACCCAGGCCCAGATTATAGAATTCATAGATATCGGGATTTGTGGGTCCGGTCTGATCGGCCTTGTTTACCGCGAGCACGACCGGCTTCCGCGAACGCAGCAGCATATTGGCTACGTCCTGATCCGAGGCCGTAAGTCCCGTTTTGATGTCGCACAGAAAGATGATCACCGTCGCGCTTTCGATGGCGATCTCGGCCTGGCGGCGCATAAAGGTCAGGATCTCACTGTCCGTATCCGGCTCGATCCCCCCCGTGTCCACCAGATTGAAGGTACGGCCGCGCCACTCGCATTCGGCGTAAAGCCGGTCACGCGTGACACCCGGCGTGTCTTCCACAATGGAAAGGCGCTGGCCCACCAGCTTGTTGAACAACATGGACTTGCCTACATTAGGCCGTCCGACAATGGCAATCAATGGCTTCGGCATAGGTTCACCCCTTTGGAAAATAACAATTTGCAGCAGATTCAGCGAACTATCGCATCGCAAAGATCATATCCGTCCTGATTGACAGGGATCACGGTGACCTGCAGCGCCTCCGATACGTCGGAGAGGGTCACATCGTCCAGGAAAACATCCTCGCCATGACGAAGCATATTGACCGGCAGCAGCAGCCGCTCCCCCAGGTCTTTTCCCCGGAGCTGCTCTATGAGGTCTCGGCCGGTAACAAGGCCCGCCACGTCGATGGTCTCACCCAGAAAACGGTTCACGATCGGATAGACTTTGCCTTTGAATTCAGTATGGCATTTTGCAGCCGCTCTGTCAACGATTTCCCGCAGGAGCGGCGCTGCGGCCACGCCGGTAGCGATGGAAAAAGGGGTGACAGTCTCGGTCCCGTCCACATCTTCCAAAGCCCGGCGGAATTCCGTCTCCAGAAGGCGGAGCATCCCGACCCCGTTTTCCAGCTGGGTGTACTCCTCATAATATTCATCCGGCGGCAATGGACGGCCGGCCTTGAGATAAAACTCGTCCGAGCACCAGAACAGCGCGGTCCCCAGATCCCGGGTACACCGGCTCGCAAAGGCCTCCACCATCTCCACCACCGCCCCTGCGCGCTCCTCCGTGTAAGGCTCCAGGGGATAGAGGCCCTGCCGGTATTTCGTCAGCCCCACAGGAACGATGGAAACGCTGTTCACGGCAGGATGGAGCGCGGCCAGGTCTTCCATGCTTTTTTGCAGCTGCGGCCCGTCGTTGAGGCCCGGGCAGGCGACGATCTGGCAGTTCATCGTAATGCCGGCCTCGGCAAAACGGTGCATCAGCGTCAGGCCGCGCCCGGCGTTCTGATGGCCCAGCAGCAGGCAGCGGAGCGCGGGGTCCGTGGCATGGACCGAGATGTTGATGGGGGAAATATGAAGGTCGATGATGCGCTGGGCCTCACGCTCACTCAGGTTCGTCAGGGTGATATAGTTGCCCATCAGAAAGGACAGACGGGCGTCGTCATCCTTAAAATACAGGGTATCGCGCAGGCCCGGCGGAAGCTGGTCCACAAAGCAGAATACACAGTGGTTGGCACAGGAGCGCGGCTGATCCATCAGGTAGGTCTCAAACTCCAGGCCCAGGTCTTCGCCCTCGCCCTTTTTCACCTTCACGATGTGCTCGTTCCCCTGTTTATCCCGCAGGGTAAGCGTCAGACGGGCATCATACGTATGAAATTTATAGTCCAGCACATCCAAAACGGAGTGGCCGTTACCGCCGCGAGGGTCTCCCCTGCCTTTATACCCGCTTTATGAGCAGGACTGCCGCGGTCCACGGACTTGATCAGCGTCATGCTCAAACCGTTTGCCTCGCTCTCTCCTTATTGTAACCACTTTCATCGGTTCCGGCGTAGCCGGCGCAAAAAGAAAGAGGGGTTCTCCCCTCTTCTTTTTGCTATTTACTTACTTGGATGCCGCCTCGGGCTTGCCAAACTCCTTGCCGTTGTAAGTCAGGCAGGACTTACACAGACGATGGGGCAGACGAACCGCGCCGCACTTGGGGCAGGTCGTGGTATTGGGCGTCTCCAGCTTCCACACGGAGCTGCGACGCTTGTCCCGACGCTGCTTGGAAACTTTACTCTTTGGGACCGCCATGATGACACCTCCTTAGGTTGCTGGTGAATTGCTATTTATCCAACAGCTGCGCCAGCGCAGCCAAACGTGGATCTGTCTCAGGCCTGCAACGGCAAGGCGTTTCATTCAGATTGACGCCGCAGCCGGGACAAAGCCCCTTGCAATCTTCTGAGCAAAGATTTTTGGTATCCATCGCGAGAATGAACGCGGTGGTGGCGAGTTCGCCAATATCCAGCGCATCCCCATCCAGAAGCACGATGTCTGCATTCTCCTCGTCTTCCAGTTCGGTGGCCAGCAGTGTATCGATCGGGACAATCTTTTCCCGGCGGAAGGTTTTCCCGCAGCGGTCACAAACCAGTTCCAGGGTTGTAACTGCACGGCCTTCCAGCATCAGCGCACCCGCCGCGTTCCGCACCTGTCCATAGACCCGCAAAGGGCTTTTGACAGGCTTTTCCCCGTAAAAATCCAGTTCGGACAGATCCAACTGAAAATCGAAGGGAATACTGGCACCGGGGGTATGGATCATCTCTCTCAAATTCAATCGCATGACACACCTCGCACAATGGTACAGAGAGCATTATAGTGAAAAATACTCCGATTGTCAAATACTTTCTTCAACGAAAAGACTTTTTATGCTACAATGGAAAAAATAGAAGCGGGAGCTGGGACTTTATGAAAGAATTTGTCATTGGAAAAAACGATGCCGGGCAGCGGCTTGACCGCTGGCTGGGGAAAACCGTTCCCCTGCTCCCCGCCCCGCTGGCGCAGAAGTATATCCGCATCAAACGGGTAAAGCTCAACGGCAAGGGAACCGTCCGGGATACCCGTCTTTCAGTCGGAGACCAGTTGCAATTATACATCAACGATGAGTTTTTTGAAACCCCCACGCAGGAAAACGCCTTTCTTTCCGTGTTCAAGCCTCAGCTGGATATTGTCTACGAGGATGAGAATCTCCTTCTGGTCAACAAGCGGCCGGGGATCGTGGTGCATCCCGATGAGAATGAACGGGTGAACACCCTCATTACCCATATTCAGGCATACCTGTATCAGAAAAAGGAATGGAGTCCCTATGCGGAGCGCTCCTTCGCCCCAGCCCTCTGCAACCGCATCGACCGCAACACCGGC
>CAZVHV010000162.1:0-4099 GCA_964627025.1 uncultured Oscillospiraceae bacterium
GTTCCGCTCGCCGTCGGCGCGATCCTTCTCTTCGTCTTCGGGATAGGGTTCTTTCTGTGGTTATCCTTTTTCAGCGGCTTCTTTCAAACGACGCCGGAATATACGGTACCGGATCTGGTCAGGAAGACCTTGTCGGAAGTGCAGGGGGACAGCCAAATCACAGGTGTATTTACCATTGAGCAGGGGGAAGTTACCTATAGTGACCAGTATGACGAAGGGGTGATCGTTTCCCAGACCCCGGAGGCAGGCAGCAAGCTCAAGGGGGATAACCGCACCATTACGGTCAACATCAGCGGCGGAAAGGAATACGTCACCATGATCGATGTCAGCAACCTTTCCTACCGGGACGCGCTGATCAAGCTGCAGGAGCTCGGACTGGTGGTGCCTACGCCGGAATATCAGACTTCCAGTACCATCACGAAGGGTTTTGTGATCTCCTATACGCCGTTGGAAGGCACCTCCATGAGGCCCGGAGAAGAGGTGCATCTGGTGGTAAGCCTTGGGCCGGAAGTCAAGAGCGTTACCGTTCCGTCCTTTGTCGGCCAGTCGCTGGACGATGCCCGGAAGCTGCTGGGCGATCTGAATCTAAAAGAGGGCAGCAGTGTTTTTGAAGTGACGAGCGATAAACCGGTCGGCACGGTCATCTATCAGAGCGTTCCCGCCGGAAGCAAGGTAGACGAGGGCTCCACCATCAGCTTCCAGGTAAGCAAAGGCTCCGGAAGCAGCGGCGACGGCACCTCTCCCTCTCCCGATGTGACGTCATCCGCCCAGCCGACGTCTTACACCAAAAAAATAAAGGTCGTCCTGCCGGACGATAAGGACAGCGTACGGGTGCGGGTGGAGGTTGACGGCGTAGTTAATTTTGACAACGTGGTATACCGCCAGAATTCCGGCATCATCTATCCGGCAGTGACAGGCACGGGGGTCCAGCAGATCAGCGTTTATTTTGACGATGTCCTGAATGAGAGCTATCCCCTCGACTTTTCCAAAGCTTCCCAATGAGCAGAGAGGGAATGATTTTAAAGGCCCTCAGCGGCTTCTATTATGTGCTGGACGGAGATGAGACCGTGACCTGCAAGGCACGGGGGAAATTCCGCCATCAGAAGCTTACTCCCCTGGTGGGCGACAGAGTCGTCTATACCAGGCTGGAAAACGGCAGCGGCGTGTTAGAAGAAGTGCTGCCGCGAAAAAATGAATTCCAGCGTCCGGCCGTGGCCAATATGGATCAGCTGGTGATCATCGCCTCGGGCGCGGTTCCGGTCACCGATCCGTTTCTGATAGACCGGGTGATCTCCATCGCGGAAAGTAAAGGCTGCGGGGTCGTGATCTGCATCAACAAGTGGGACCTCGTCCACGCGGATGAATTGTTTGAGATCTACACGGGCGCCGGCTTTCCCACGCTGCGCATCAGCGCGGAAACAGGGGAGGGGATCGCGGATCTCTCTGCCGCAATCGTTGGAAAGGTTTCTGCCTTTACAGGGAATTCGGGCGTGGGGAAATCCAGTATTTTAAACGCGCTGGAGCCGGACTTCTGCCTGCAGGTGGGGCAGGTGAGCGAAAAGCTGGGGCGCGGGCGTCACACGACCCGCCATGTGGAGCTCCACCGCTTGAAAAACGGTGCCATCGTGGCCGATACCCCCGGCTTTTCCTCCTTCGATACCGATCAAATGGAGGTCCGCTCAAAGGAGGATCTGCAGTATACCTTCCGCGAATTTGTACCTTATCTTCATGACTGCCGCTTCACCGGCTGTGCCCACATCAAGGAAAAGGGCTGCGCCGTCCTGGCGGCACGCGATGCCGGAAAGATCCATCCGAGCCGGCATGCCAGTTATGTCCGTCTGTATGAGCAGGCCGCGGCACGAAAAGCCTGGGACCTGAAATGATAATCTCCCGCAGCAAAAAGCCCTGTTCCACATATACTGTTGTGGAACAGGGCTTTTTGTTTCAGAAGGGAGGCGATACCGTGAAAATCGTCGTGGTGAAATCCCCCAGGTTCTTCCGCAGAATCCTGCGCATGATTTTTAAAATGAAATGACATACCGTTTCCGCCTTGTACATATAGTCTTTTAGGACGGGGCTCAGCGTTCCTCGCCCTATTATCATAGTACAAGGAGAGGAATGTTATGGAGCTGGGGCTCAATCTGACCCATTTAAACTGCTATGACCCCATACTGAATGAAACACTTTCTCAGGAGGAGACCGCGGAGAGCATCGTTCCCGACGCCTGCCCGGATATCCTGCGTATCGTGGACACGGAGGGGATGATCTTTTTAACGGACAAGGAAGTGAAGGAGGGGCGGGCAGAGCTTTCCGGTGTCGTAAAGGCCATGGTCATTTATCAGCCTGAAGAGGGAAGGGGCCTTCGCCGTATGGAGGTCACCATCCCATTCAAAAGCACGCTGGAACGGAGGGAAATCGAGCCGCCGCGCAAGCTGGTGGCCGCTCCACGAATCCAGAGCATCGATACCAGGGTCCTCAACCCGCGCAAAATTCTCGTTCGGGTCGATCTTGCCATCGCCCTGAAAGTATTCGCTCCGGAGACCGCCGCCGTCTGCGGGGGCACGGAGAGCAGCGAGGAAATGGGCGTGCAGCAGCGCGGCAGCACACAGGATGCCTACCTGATCACGGCCATACAGGAAAAGCCGTTTACATTTTCGGACGAGATCAGTATCTCGGGCAGCCGCCCCGGGGCACAGGAGCTTCTGCGGAACCGGGCGGAGCTGTGGTGCAGCGAATCGAAAATCATCGGCAACAAGCTTATCTTCAAGGGCGAGGTAAATCTTCAATTTCTCTATCGGGCCGCGGATGATTCACTGTGCACCGCTTTCTTTGCCCTCCCGTTTTCACAGATCATGGAGGTCGCCGGCGTCGGAGAGGATGCCGACAGCCGGCTGGATATCTTATTTACCGATGTAAGCTGTATGCTGACCGGAAACGATGAGGGCCGCGGCATTGCCGTTACGCTCGGGATGCTCGCACAGGCCGTGGTGCGCGAGGTGCGGAGCGTTGAAATGCTTTCGGACGTTTACAGCACGGTCTATGAGCTGAACGCAGAGTATCGGTTTTACGATTTTTACCGTCTGGAGACAAGCGGAACCAGCCGTCAAACGGTGCGGGAGCAACTGGAAACCGAGCTTCCCGTCAAGTCTGTCATCGACATCCGCGTTACGACCGGACAACTGGCGCGCAGCCGGGAAGGAGAAAGCGACAGACTGGCCGCGGAGGCAGAGGTTACCGTTCTTTATCTCGCGGAGGACGACAGTATCCGGGCCGTCTCCCGCCGCGTGTCGGCCGCCTGCCAGCTCCCGCTGCCCGAGCACTGCAGTTGTATCTTCGACTGCCTCTCCACCGGAGAACGCCTCGCAACCCCCGTCGCGGACGGACTGGAGGTGCGCTTTCCGTTGGATTTCCGGTATCTGGCGCTTTCTCCTTACCGGATGGCCGGCGTATCGAGGGTGACGCTTGACGAAACGAAAATGCGTGACACTGCGGACCAGCCCTCCGTGATCCTGCGGATGGTGGAGGAGGAGGCCCTTTGGGATATCGCCAAGACTTATGCCACGACCACAGGCGATATCATGCGGGCCAACGGACTTGTGGAGGATGACGCTCCGCGCGGCCGTCTCCTGCTGATTCCGAAAAAAAGGTGAGGGAGGGAACGAAGATGGAAGACCGCAAAATCTATGAGGATGTTGCCCTGCGAACCGACGGGGATATCTATATCGGGGTGGTGGGGCCGGTGCGTACCGGGAAATCCACCTTTATCAAGCGGTTTATGGAAACGCTGGTGCTCCCCAACATCGAGAACGTTTACCGGCGCGACCGCGCGCGGGACGAACTCCCGCAGAGCGGGTCCGGACGGACGATCATGACGGCCGAGCCGAAATTTGTGCCGGAAGAGGCGGTGGAGATCGCCGTGGACGGCGGCGTCACGTTCTCGGTGCGCCTGATCGACTGCGTCGGCTACATGGTCCCGGGCGCGGCGGGACAGCTGGAGGACGATGCCCCCAGAATGGTGACCACCCCCTGGGTCGAGCATGCCATGCCCATGACGGAGGCGGCCGAAATCGGCACCCGCAAGGTCATTGCCGAACACTCC
>CAZVHV010000163.1:0-4089 GCA_964627025.1 uncultured Oscillospiraceae bacterium
GAAAACGACATCGCGGTGCTCAAGATCGACGCCACCGGCCTCACCCCCGTGGTCTTCGGCGACTCGGATGCCATGAAGGTCGGCGAGCAGGTGGCCGCGATCGGCAATCCTCTGGGCGAGCTCACCTTTACGCTCACCGGCGGTTACGTCAGCGCCGTGAACCGATCCATTACCATCAGCGAAGGCGCCTCAATGAATATGATCCAGACCGATGCCGCGATCAACTCGGGCAACTCGGGCGGCCCGCTCTTCAACATGTACGGCGAGGTCATCGGCATCACCAGCGCCAAATATTCCGGCACCACCTCGAGCAACGCCACCATCGAGGGCATCGGCTTCGCCATCCCCATCAACAACGTGGCCGACCTGCTGAAGGACATCATGCAGAACGGCTACGTCACCGGCAAGCCCTTCCTGGGCATCTCGGTCAAGAGCGTGGAGTCGAGCGCGCAGGAGTACGGTATCCCCTCCGGCGCCAAGGTGGTCCTGGTCACCCCCGACCTCTGCGCCGCCAAGGCCGGCATTCAGGAGGGCGACATCATCACCGCCGTGGGCGACACCAAGGTCACCTCCTCCAGCGACCTGATCGCCGCCAAGAACACCTATAAGGCGGGCGACACCGCCACCTTCACCGTCTACCGCGACGGCAAGACCCTGCAGCTGACTGTCACCTTCGACGAGGAGAACACCAAAAACGTGCAGCTCCAGACCGATTACGCCAACCAGCAGAACAACCAGCAGGTGCAGCAGCAACAGCAGACGCAGCAGGATCAGCAGTCCCAGCAGGGCTACAACTTCTACTGGCCCTTCGGCAACTGATCTCACAAAACCGCCCCGCATCCAGCGGGCGGGTATCCGATCGGATACCCGCCCGCTATTTTTTATGGCATTATCTGCAATTTTGTGATAAGATAATTGTTCGTACGGAACGTCCTTTTCTGTGCGTATCCGTGCAAAAAAGCACAAAAACAATGAGGTGGACATCAGAGATGAGACGCAGAGCATGGAAGGCGGCCCTTCCCTATACCCTTCCGGTATTTATGGGCTACCTGTTTTTGGGCATCGCCTTCGGCGTGCTGCTGACCAGCAAGGGCTTTTCGGTGTGGCTGGCGCTGCTCATGAGCCTCACCATCTACGCCGGTTCGGGCCAGTTCGTGGCCATTGGCCTGCTCACCGGCCCCTTCAGCCTGCCGACGGCGGCGCTGATAACCCTGATGATCAACGCCCGCCATTTGTTTTACGGGCTCTCCCTGCTGGACAAGTTCCGGCCCATGGGCGCGCGCAAGCCCTACATGATCTTTTCCCTCACCGACGAGACCTACTCCCTGCTGTGCGCGGCAGAGCCGCCCGACGGGGTGGATCGGAACTGGTTCTTCTTTTTTATCGCCCTGCTCGATCACTCCTACTGGATCTTCGGCGGCCTTGTCGGCGCGCTGGCGGGCACGCTGCTCACCTTCGACTCCACCGGCATCGACTTCGCCATGACCGCGCTCTTCATCGTCATTTTCGTGGAGCAGTGGGAGCGGGCCAAAAGCCATATCCCCGCCGTGCTTGGCATCGCCGTCACCGTGCTCTGCCTTGTGCTGGTCGGGCGGGAGAAATTCATCCTCGTGGCCATGGCCGGCATCTTCACAAGCCTGACCCTCCTGCGGAGCCGGCTTGAGGAAAGGACGGTGGATGAGGTTTGAACCGGTTTCAGATTCTGCTCACCATCGCCGTCATCGCTCTTTCCACCTTCCTCACCCGGGCGCTTCCCTTTCTTCTCTTCCCGGCGGGCAGGCGGACGCCGCGCTTCATCGTCTATCTCGGGGCGGTCCTGCCCTACGCGGTCATCGGGATGCTGGTGGTCTACTGCTTTCAGGGCGTGAAGCTGACGCTGTGGCCGCACGGCCTTCCCGAGCTTCTCGCCGGGAGCTTCGTGGTGCTGGTGCACCGGTGGCGCCACAACCTTCTGCTGAGCATCGGCGGCGGCACGGCCCTCTACATGGCCCTGCTGCAGCTGGTCTTTTAGCTCCCCTCCAGCGACAGCAGCACCTGTCCGGCCGCCCGGGCAAAGAGACGCGCCCCGGCCAGCGCCTCCTGCAGCGAGTTCCCGTGGCAGCCGATCTCCACCAGGAGAGAGCCGGTGGTGAGCTCCTGGTTGAAGCGCGAGGTGCGCAGGGAAATGGGCCGGGCCAGGGTGGGCCACAGGGAGTTCATGGCCTGCTGGATCTTGACCGCCAGCGTGAGATTCTCCCGCCACTGCGGGTGGTTGAGTCCGCCGTCGTCGGTGCCCACCACCAGGAGCACCTGGGCGGTCTTCACCCCGTCGACGGTCGTCACCGCCTTGTAGATGGTGCCGTCCGAGGCGATCAGCGCGTCCCGGTGGACATCCAGCACGATCTTGATGGAGGGATACTGCGCCAGGTATTGTTTCACCGCCTCCTTGGAGCGGTCATAGGACCCGTTGTAGGCGGGGTAGTCGTACAGCGCGCGGTCATGGAGCACCCGGAAGCCGAGCTCGGTGAAGACGCGCTCCATCTCGTCGCCCACCCGCACCACGTTGTAGCGGTCGTCGGTGGTGCGCGAAGTGTCGCTCTCCTGGTAGTTGTCCCCGCTGACCCGGGCGTACGCCTCGCTGCCGTGGGTGTGCATGATGAGGATCTGCGGCTGATCGCTGACGGCAAGCTGGATGCTCACCTTGGCGGCCGCCATGGCGGCCACGTCGAGGGACTTCGAGGTACGGTTATAGATATAGACCCCCGCGGCGGAATCATATTTTTTCGTGCTGCTCGCGGTGAGGGTGGACTCCACGATATTCCCCTGCTCCGCCGTCACGGAGGCCGTGTCCGGCGTGTCCTCCGGGTCGTCCGGCTCCACCGGGACCGGGCTCTCGGGCAGGACGCTCTCCCCGCCCGCCAGCAGCGAGGCCACCGCACCCTCGCCAGAACGGAGGAGGGGCGACTGGTCCACCACCAGCTTCTGCCAGGTGTCCAGCCCGTTGGGCGTTTCCGTGCCGGTGGGAACGTCGCCCAGCTCGGCCCGCAGGGCGGCCGACACGAATTCGGGGCTCTCCCCCAGGCTTTGCAGGGTCTCCGCCGCCGCGCCGATGTTGGCCGTAAGCGCGAACCCCCATACCGTTACCGTGGCCAGAAAGAGTGCCGCGGCCCGGCGGAGCACCCGGTGCATCCTGCTTCTGCCTGTTTTTTTCATGCATTCCGCCCCCGTTGTCTGTGATGCTCTATTCCTATGCGGACAGGACCGGAGATATGTTATGCCTGTCCTTATCCTTTTTCCCCTTTTTTCCCCGGGCTTTCGGGGGTATACTGCCATAACGGCCTGACATGCGAAGGAGAGATGCGAATGCGGCGCGCCTGGAATTCTTCCCCCGTACGATTTATCCGTGAAATGATCGTGCTCTACTTTGACAAGAACGTCTCCCGCTCGGCCGCCGAGCTGGCCTATTTTCTGATCCTCAGCTTTTTCCCCATCCTCATCTGCATCAACGCCTTCATCGCCTCTCTCCACCTGAACCCCAACGCGGTGATCGCCGCGGCCGACTCCTTTCTCCCCCGGGAGAGCCTGGGCATTTTGGGGGAATATATCACCTACATCAACGCCAATCAGTCCTCCTCGCTGCTGATCGCCGGGATCGGCATGACCATGTTCTCGGCCTCGGCCGCCATGCGGTCGCTGATGAACATCATGGACGAGATCTACGAGCACGAGTGCTATGAGGGCGTCTGGCGTCTGGTGGCCAGCTTCGTCTTCTCAGTGCTCATGCTCATCACCATCTACCTGTCCATCACGGTGGTCATCACCGGCACCTGGTTTTTCCACCTGCTGGAGCGGAACTTCGGCCTGCACAACGTGGCGGGCGACTGGCCGTGGATGCGCTTTCTCCTTCTGTTCTGCTTTGTGCTCCTCTTTGTCCTGCTCATCTACCGCATGTCGGCGCCCCGCGGAAAGCCGCGCCCCCCGGTGCTCCGCGGCGCCCTCCTCGCGGCCGCGGCGCTGGTGGCCTTCTCCATGCTGTTCTCGTGGTTCATCGCCATGTTCTCCCGCTACTCGCTGATCTACGGCTCGCTGGCGTCGGTGATCATCCTGCTG
>CAZVHV010000164.1:0-4078 GCA_964627025.1 uncultured Oscillospiraceae bacterium
CAACGTTAAGCTGACGCTCATATGGATTCCCCCTCACCGTTCCGGGCCGCTGCGATGGGGCGGTTTCCGGGTCTTGACCGGCGCGGGCAGCATTTCCCGGAACGCGCGGATCTCGCCGGATTCATTTTTTACCGGCGTAAAAAGGCGCGGTATCCGCAGATACATCCCGTCCATCCCGGCCCCGCCGCAGTACTGGCCCTGCCCGTCGCGTTCGCTCTCCAGAAGCACGGTTCCGGTAGCCAGAACATAGCCGTCCACTGTTCGCCGGTTCACTCCCGGCAGGCCCATAGGCACAATGGTTGTTTTGATGGGAATTTCCGGCCCCAGCCGTTCCGAGTTGTCCGGCTTCATCGTTCCACTTCCTTCCGTTTAGGGCGCTTCGCCTTATTCGGCGCAATGGGATTGCCGCGCACATCGTAACTGGAAGTTTTGGCGGCGGGAGTGGACCAGCCGAAACCGGAACCGCCTGTCATAGCGGCCTCCTGCTGTCGGGTGATACCGGCGCGTGTGTTGAGCTGATCAGCTAATTTCCTGTTTCGTTCCCCGTTTTGCGTGGAAAAGCCGCATTTGCCGTATCCTTTTTTCCCTTTTTCAATAACGATCAGTTCGCCGCTGGAAGAGAGAGTGCTGTAACATAAATCAGGCAGGGCGGGCGGCTGTTCCGGGGCGTAATATGTGCCGTTGCGCTCCATCTTTTCGGCAAACTCGCAGATGTGAAAAACGTTGTTTCCGATCTTCACATGATAATCGTCAAGGTATTTGCATGGACGAATCAGTTTTTCGCCGTCTGAACAGGTCAGCACGACATTACCCCCGTCCGGCACAAAAAACAGCGTATTGTAATCGCTGTCGATGAAGCGAATCTTCTTTACAGTTTCATCCATGCCTTTTCGCCTCATTATCAAATTCAAGCTTGAAATTGATGCGATTCCCGGTATCATCCAGAATCACCGTCGCGTCGTAGGTCCTGCCGGTCTTTTTGGAATAACAGCCGGTAAGCCTTGCCCGGCCATCTTTCAGAAGCGCGGCGGCGATGGCCTTTGTCAGAGCCTTTTTCTTGGCTGAGAAAAACTTGTTATCCCGCCACAAGCCGAAATGACAGTTGATTTCTTCACAGAAGAATCCTTTTTTGCTCTCGGCTACGTCGCCGCCGCAGCGGGGGCATTTGCCGATCACTTCGCGTCCGGAGGGGAACAGGACCTCCGCACCCTCGACCGGCGTATATGTTTTCACCAACTCCCGGAGCATCGCGGTGATGCCATCCATAAAAGTATCCGGTTTCAGTTCGCTGCGCTCCACCTTCTTGAGCTGATTTTCCCATTCGGCGGTCAGCAGCGGAGATTGAAGCTGCTCCGGCAGGACGGTAATGAGGGACACGCCGACCTGAGACGGGATGAGGCTGACCGTTTTCTTGGCCTTTTTCCGTTCCACAAAGCCGGTGGTGACGAGCTTTTCCAGAATAGCCGCGCGGGTGGCTGGAGTGCCGAGGCCCTTGCGTTCCGCGTCCTCTGGCATATCCTTTGCGCCAGCCGTCTCCATCGCCGAAAGCAGAGTGTCCTCCGAATAATGCTTCGGGGGTGAGGTTTTTCCCTCTTTGACGGCTACGGAAGTAACCGGAATGTCCTGTCCTTTTTTTAATTCCGGCAGGGGTTTATCCGCCTGTTCCTGCAAATAGGTTTTCCAACCGGGGATGAGGACCGTCTTACCCTTGGCGGTGAAATCATACCCGCCACAGTCCAGCGCGACGGCGGTTTCGGCGTACTGGTGCGGCCTGCTGACCGAACATAAAAGCTGTCGGGAAGCCAGCCGCAGGATTTCATGCTCACCGGCAGGCAGCGCGGAAATATCCGTTTTCCCCACGCTGAGCGTGGGAACGACGGCGTGGTGGTCGCTGACCTTCGCGCTGTCGCAGACCTGACCGGCGTTGAGGTTTTCAGGGAGGTCTGCGCCGCAGATTTTGGCGGCGACAGAGGCCAGCGCCGGGACGGTTGCCTCCATGTCATTCGTCAGGAACCGGCTGTCGGTGCGCGGATAGGTGCAGAGTTTCTTTTCATAGAGCGATTGCAGATAGTCCAGTGTTTGCTGGGCCGTATATCCGAGCAGGCGGTTGGCATCGCGCTGGAGGGTGGTCAGGTCGTAGAGCGCGGGGGCCTTTTCGGATTTTTCTTTGCGTTCCACGGCCTTGACGGTGGCCGCTTTCCCTTCACAGGCAGCGGCAATTGTTTTGGTGTCCGGCTTCGCTTTCAGTTTATCGCTGGCAGCGGTAAAATCGCCGCAGCTGAGATTGACCGTGTAGAACGGTTCCGGCTGAAACGCGGAAATCTCCGCTTCCCGCTGCACGATGAGCGCCAGCGTCGGAGACATGACGCGCCCGACATTCAGAGTGCGGTGATAAAGCACCGAAAACAGGCGCGTCGCATTGATGCCTACCAGCCAGTCTGCCTTGGAACGGCAGAGCGCGGAATGATGCAGTCCGTCGTAGTCGCTTCCCGGTTTCAGGTCGGCAAAACCCTGCCGGATAGCCTCGTCCTCCATCGAGGAAATCCAGAGCCGTTTCATCGGCTTGGAACAGCCCGCCATGCAGTAGACGGTGCGGAAAATCAGCTCTCCCTCGCGCCCAGCGTCGCAGGCGTTGATGATTTCGTCCACATCGTCGCGGCTCATCAGGGTGCGGAGAATGTCAAACTGCTTCCGTTTGTCTTTCCCCACGGTGAACTGCCAGCTCTCCGGCAAAATTGGAAGGTCTTCATGCCGCCATTTGGCGTATCTTGCATCGTAGGCGTCGGCTTCGGCCAGCTCCGCGAGATGGCCCAGGCACCAGGAAACGAGGTAGCCGTCGCCCTCCAGATACCCGCCGCCGCGCTGCTTCGCGCCGATCACAACGGCGATGCTTTGAGCAACCGAGGGCTTTTCACTGATTACAAGTTTCAATTCTGTTGTTCTCCTTTCAATGTTGACATAGAAAAAGAGCAACCGATTCTCGATTGCTCTTACACATATTAGCTATAAAAATTTATTTTGCGGGTTCAATGTTCACCATGATAAGCTCCGGTGGGTTGAAAACACGCGGAAGTCTGCTTTTGCTTAGACCACGACTGACGATCATAACGGTATTGCCCAACTCATAGCGCCCGCCTGCATACTTTGGGAAAAAGCCTTGGTTCGGTGCATATAAACCGTTGAGTATTCCTGGAATCCGAATCTGCCCACCATGGGCATGTCCGGCAACAACCAGATCAAAGCCGCTGTCTTGGTATTCCTCTACCAGTTCCGGGCGGTGTGACAACAGAATGGAATAAATATTGTCGCCCGTTTGGGCTTTACAGGCATCAAATTGTTCCTGCCAGCTTTCCGTTTTGTCGTGATCCGTATTGTATGTAGAGTCAAAACCGTCCGGATCATCAACGCCACAGAGTCGTATCTTTTGGTCACCGATTTGGACGATTTCCGTATCACCCTCCAAAACTGTTATGCCATATGATCGAATCATGTCCTTGATCGTTTCAACTTCGCCTGACCAATATTCATGATTGCCGGTTACATAGTAACAAGGGTATTCTGTGCCAATTACAGATAAAAGCTCTTCCGTTGCATCATGCGGCCGTTCATCATCCGCTATATCGCCCACAAGAAGAATTAAATCGGGATTTTGCTTTTGGATTGCTTTAATCAGATTTTTTTGTTCCCTCCCATAGGTAGAATCGTGCAAATCGGTTATAACTGCGATCTG
Organism: uncultured Oscillospiraceae bacterium; assembly: GCA_964627025.1. Taxonomy (GTDB): domain Bacteria; phylum Bacillota; class Clostridia; order Oscillospirales; family Oscillospiraceae; genus JAEWRY01. Next base: position 3,731 of record CAZVHV010000164.1, read on the forward strand.
TATTGATGACAACATTTTATCAGTGGCTTCCGTATAAGTCCTAACCGTCAACCCCTGCCAAAACGCGGTAACGCAAGACAAAGCTAAGAAAGCTGCGACAGTGCCCCATGTAAAATATCTTTTCTTTTGTTTCGTTTTCACTTGTATCACCAAAATTCGCGTTGCATTTCAAATTTAGCCTATGCTGTACTTTAACATACAAATTTCGTCAAAACAAGACGTTGCCATTACCGTTCCGGTGTTTTAACCTTCGGTGTAATGATAAGGTTTCGGTAACAGGTCCCAGCGCAGCAGGTGCCGTAATAGGAGCAGCCGTAGCAGCGGTGGTCTTTCGGCAAAGGCGGCGGC
>CAZVHV010000165.1:0-4047 GCA_964627025.1 uncultured Oscillospiraceae bacterium
ATGGTAGCCAACGTGTCGAAACCAAGATAAAGGTTATTTTCCCCCGTTATCATCAGCTGGATGTTGTCCGGAAACTGGTCGCCCACGTGCGCGAAGGCGGTGCCGGACATAACTACCTCATCCAGCACAGTGCTGGCAGCGGGAAGTCTAACTCTATCGCTTGGACCGCATATCGTATGGCGAGCCTCCACAATGACAAAAATGAAGCTATTTTCGATAGCGTTATCATTGTGACAGATCGCCGGGTGCTGGATCAGCAGCTGCAGGCAACGGTGTCCAGCTTTGATCATACACTCGGCACCGTGGTGACGATCGATGAGAAAAAATCCTCCAAGGATCTGCGGGACGCCATCAACGACGGGAAACGGATCATCGTAACAACCCTGCAGAAGTTCCCGGTAATCTATGATGAGGTGAAGGATACCGCCGGTAAACACTTTGCCATCATTGTCGATGAGGCCCACTCCAGCCAGACCGGTCAGAGCGCCATGAAGCTGAAGACTGCTCTTGCCGATGTGCATGATGCTTTAAAGGAATATGCTGAACTCGAAGGCAAAGCGGAGGAAGAAGTCGATCGTAAGGACATCTTCGTTCAAGAGATGCTTTCACAGGGCAGGCACAAGAACCTTTCCTTCTTCGCCTTTACCGCGACGCCGAAAGGCAAGACTCTGGAAATCTTCGGCGAGGCGTATCCCGATGGCTCGTTCCATCCATTCCATATTTACTCCATGAAGCAGGCAATCGAGGAAGGTTTTATCCTTGATGTGCTGGCAAACTATGTGACATATAAGATGTGCTACCAGATTGCCAGCAATACGCCGGAGAATCCGGATGTGCCAACCTCCAAGGCAATCAAAACAATTAAACGGTACGAGGAACTGCATCCGCACAATTTGGAACAGAAAGCGGCTATCATTGTTGAGACCTTCCGCGACATCACGAAGAAAAAAATCGGCGGTCAGGGAAAAATGATGGTAGTCACGGCATCCCGACTGGCGGCTGTACGTTACTACCACACAATTAAAAAGTATCTCCGCGATAACAACTACGATGATGTTGAGATCATGATTGCATTCAGCGGTGCGCTAAAAGACCCAGACGATCCCGAAGGAAGAGAATTCACTGAAAGCAATATGAACGTGGACAGCGAAGGACATCCTGTCAAGGAAAGCCAGACCAAGGCCGTATTCCATGACGAAGGCGATATCCTGATTGTCGCTGAAAAATACCAGACTGGTTTTGACGAGCCGCTCCTACATACCATGATCGTTGATAAGGAGCTGCGGGACGTGAAGGCCGTGCAGACACTCAGCCGACTCAACCGTACCTATCCCGGAAAGGAAGACACTTATGTTCTTGACTTTGTCAACCCGGTGGAACGCATCAAAGAGGCATTCCAACAGTTCTATCGTGAGACCAGTCTGGATGAAGAAATCAATTTCGACCTGATATATACCACACAGCGTATTCTTCACGAGTACGGAGTTTATACGCAGGAAGACATCGAAAAGGTAACCAGCATCTATATTGATGAAGATGTGCGGGCATCCAACTCGACACAAGCCAAGATATCTAATGCTCTGCTGCCTGTGGCACAGAAGTATAATGCGCTGGATCAGGATCAGCGGTATCAGTTCCGGCGAGAAGTCCGCAATCTGGTAAAGTGGTATAACTACATCAGCCAGATTACCCGGATGTTCGATAAAGAACTGCATCATGAATATATCTTCTGCTCCTATCTGGCCAAACTGCTGCCCGGCGATCCGACGATTGAGTTCAATCTGGACAACCGCGTGAAGCTGGAATACTATCAGCTGGCAAAAACCTTTGAAGGCGCTATTGAACTGGACGATCAGTCTGGCTCATGGGCTCCGACCAATCCTAAAAAGGCTGGTGCCAAGAAGGAAAAGCTCAGTCCTCTGGAAGAAATCATCCAGCGCATTAATGAAGAGTTTATGGGTGAGTTTACAGACGCGGACCGCGTCATTGTCGAAGACCTCTATAACCGGATGAAGAAGGATGAGGACGTGCAGAAGGCAGCCCAGACTGATGATAAGCAGGTTTATCATCGGAGCGTCTTCCCTGGCATTTTCGACGAAACGGCAATGGCGGCCTACATGGAAAACCAAGAGGCGTACATCCAGCTCTTCCAGGATGCAAAGAAATATCATGCGGTACAGGCGGCTCTCGCGGAGATGCTATACCGAGATCTTCACGATAAAAAGGACTAAGAGGAAAGGCAGAGTATCCAGTTGGCGCTCAGTTCAAAAGAAATGCCGGAAGACCAGCAGGAAACGAGTGACCGGATCAATGAGTTCTATCCGTCCAAATATGACAAACCGGAATGGCAATGGAGAACACCTTTTAGGACCGCAACGGTTGAGTTCGATGACATAAATGATAAGGATGCCGTCTTTGCAAAGCTGGATGCGTGCCTACAGGAGATCCGGAATTTCGAAGAGGATCTGAATCAGAAAATCCAATAACGACAGCGGGCAGCACTTACCACCCCGGTAGGCGCTGCCCATTTTTTATTGCTTCTGATAAAACCCGCATTCGTACCCATCGGCCCGGAGCTCGATGCCCGGCAACCATGGCGGTGTCCGGCCCATCTGCTCACAGATCGCGTCCAGGGCTACGTCCAGACTGCATTCTATGATCAATTCGTCGTGGACGTGGCCGACGATCTGACAGTAGCTCAGCGTCCGCATGGCGTGCGCCAGAATGTCCCGGCTGACGGCCTGCACGATATTTTCGACGAATTTCGGGCCGTAAGATTCGATCCTGCTCCATTTTTTCTGGGCGTCGATCCCCATGTAGGTGACGGACTCTCCGCCGAACTTGTTCTCGCCGATCCGGGGCTTCACGTAGGCCAGCCTACGTCCGGACGGCAGCGTGATGAACAGCATCCCGTTCCTCATCACGAAGGTGATATCGCCAACCTTGGTCTCCGTGCGCATCTGGATCGCATCCTTGACGGCGGCATCGACGGCCCACCAGTATGCGGTAATGTTGGGATTGCTGCTCCGCCACATATCCACCAGCGGTTGGAGCTCATCCTCCGTCAAACCCATGTCGAGAGCGCCCATCGCTTTCAAAGCGCCGACGCTGCCGCCGTAGCCGAGGGCGAGCTCGGCGATTTTGCCTTTTTGCCGGAGATGGCTATTCTGGCCATGCTTTTCTACGACGCAGCCAAACATCCTCGATGCGCTCTCGCAGTAAATATCACGACCTTTGCGAAATACCTCGGCCCGCCATTCCTCATGGGCAAGGTGACTGAGCACGCGGGCTTCGATCGCGCTGAAATCGCTGACGATGAATTTGTATCCTGGGCGCGGGATGAAAGCTGTCCTGATCAGTTCCGACAGCACGCCAGGGACGGAATCGTACAGCATATCCAGCATTTCATAGTCACCGGCTTTCACCAGATCCCGCGCCTGCTCCAAATCGTTCAAATGGTTTTGAGGCAAGTTTTGCAGTTGGATCAGCCGCCCAGCCCAGCGCCCACTGCGATTGGCACCGTAAAACTGGAACATACCGTGACACCGGCCATCGGCGCAGACAGCATTCTGCATCGCCTGGTATTTCCGGACGGAGCTTTTCGCCAGCTGTAGCCGCAGGGCCAGCACCTCCGCCAGATCCTCTGGCGCGGTTTTGATCATAGCAGCAACGTCCTTCTTCCCGAGGCTGTCTACCTCCATGCCGTTTTCGGCAAGGTAATCTTTCATCTGAATGACCGAGTTGGGATTGTCCAGCCCGGTCTTTTTTTGCATTCTGGCGGTCAGATCAGTTTTGGAGAGCTCGTCGATCCGAAGCGCCTGCCAGACCATTTCCTGATCGATCATGATGCCGCGATCGTTGATTTCCTGATCAAGTTGGTATTCATCCCACACGAAGTCTGGGACCGGATAGTTCTTCAGGCGCTCCTGTATCTGCATTTCCACCTGCACGTCGCGCTCGTTATACTTCTTGAACAGCGCCCATTTATCCGGCGCGTGGTGCGGAAGGTTCCATGTCCGGCCACCGTTGCTCTTCGTGGGCTTGCAG
>CAZVHV010000166.1:0-4044 GCA_964627025.1 uncultured Oscillospiraceae bacterium
CGCCGCGCAGCTCGCCCTGGCCAGGCCGACGGCCATCCTCATCAACACGGCGCGGGGCAGGGTCGTGGACGAGGACGCGCTCTATGACGCCCTGGCCGCCGGACGGCTGGCGGGCGCCGCCTGCGATGTCTTTTCGTCCGAGCCTCCCACCCTGCGCGGCACGCCCCTGCTCTCGCTGGACAACTTCATCGCCACGCCCCACATCGGCGCGAACACCGACGAGGCCCTGCGCCGCGTGGGGCTGGCGACGGTCCGCCAGGTGCTGGATGTGCTGGACGGAAAGCCGGCCCGCAACCTCTGCCGGCCGGACGGGACGCCCTGAACCGGGGCGTCCCTATTTGTTTAAATAGCGCGCCAGGAACTCGCGCGTGCGCGCGTGCTCCGGGTGCTCGAAGATGACCTCGGGCGGCCCTTCCTCCACGATCACGCCCTGGTTCATGAAGATGACCCGGTCGGAGACGTCCCGCGCGAAGGCCATCTCATGGGTGACCACGATCATGGTCAGGCCGCTCTGCGCGAGGTCCTTCATGACCTGGAGCACCTCGCCGACCAGCTCCGGGTCGAGGGCGCTCGTCGGCTCGTCGAAGAGCAGGACCTTGGGCTCCATGGTGAGGGCGCGGGCGATGGCGACCCGCTGCTTCTGCCCGCCCGAGAGCTGCGCGGGCTTCGCGTTGATGTAGGCGGCCATGCCGACCTTTTCCAGGTACCGCAGCGCCCGCTCCTGCGCCTCTTCCCTGTTCCGCTTGAGCACCGCCGTCTGGCCGATCATGCAGTTTTGCAGCACGGTCATGTTGTGGAAGAGGTTGAACTGCTGGAAGACCATGCAGACCTCGCTCCGGTACCGGCTGATCTTCGGAAGGAGGACCACGTCTTTGCCCTCGTAGAGGATCTCGCCCCTGGTGGGCTGCTCGAGCAGGTTGATGCAGCGCAGCAGGGTCGATTTGCCCGAGCCGGAGGAGCCGATGATGGTGATCACCTCGCCGGGGAAGGTCTGGAAATTGATGTCCCGGAGCACCTCGTGCGTGCCGAAGGTCTTTTGCAGCCGACGGACCTCGATGACGGGGGCCCTCCCCGCCGCCGGGCGGCCGCCCTGTGCCGTTGCTTCTTTCATCATGCCCCCCCTATTCTCGTTCGGTGCCGATCCTGCGCGCCGACTCCGTGCCCGCGATGCGGTAGTTTTCCGGGCCGTCCAGCTTCTTTTCCAGCAGCCGCAGCAGGCGGGTCGTCACGAAGCACAGGACGAAGTAGATGGCGCAGGCGATGGAAAACACCACGAAAAACTGGTAGTAGGTGCTCGCGATGGACTTGGCGACGAAGTACAGCTCGGTCACCGAGATCACGTTCAGCACCGACGTATCCTTGATGTTGATGACGAGGTTGTTGCCGATCTGCGGCAGGATGTTGCGGATGGTCTGCGGCAGGATGACATGGTACATGGTCTGCACATGGTTCATGCCGATGGACTTGGCCCCCTCGGTCTGGCCGGGGTCGATGGAGTCGATCCCGCCGCGGACCGTCTCGGCCATATAGGCGCCCGTATTGATCGAGACGACGAGAAAGCCCGCGAACAGGGGGGTCATGTTCAGGTTGAACAGGGCCATCGAGCCGTAGTAGACCACCATGGACTGGACGATCATCGGGGTGGACCGGAAGATCTCAACATAGATATTGGTGACCACCTTGAGCAGGCCGGTCAGGACCCGCCTGCCCGCGCCGTCTCCGGGGGCGGCGGGGATGGTCTGGATGATCCCCACCGCCAGCCCGATCACACATCCGACGATGGTGCCGGACAGCGCCAGCCAAAGGGTCCAGCCGGCGCCGCTCAAAAAGGTCGCGCCGTATTTCTGCAGGAAAAACAGTATTTTCTCCCAAAAGGTACTGTCCGCCTGAAAGCTCGCCGTCAGCAGCATCATGCGTCCTTCTCCTTATTGTACAAGCGGCTGATTCTTGATGGCGGCGTCCATCAGGGCGGTGCGCTCTTCCTGCGTGATCTTGGACAGGGCGTCGTTCACCTTGTTGCGGAGATCCTCGTCGTTTTTGTTGATGCCGATGCTCAGGTCCACCTGGTTCTCGGAGACCTGGAAGCCCTTGCCTTCCTCGAACTGGAGGGTGGTGACGCTCGGGTCGGCGTACTGGACGGCGAGGGCGGTGGGCAGGTCGGTCACGTAGGCGTCGATCTTCCCGGAGGTGAGCGCGACCTGCATGGCCGACACCGTGTCAAGCGCGGGCAGCTTGTTGGCGTTCGGGATCTGGTCCAGAAGGTCGTACCAGAGGGTGCCGAGCTGCGAGCTGATGGTCACGCCGCTCAGGTCGGCCAGCGACTTCGCGCCCGCGTACTTGCCGGCGCTCATGGTCACGACGACGATATCCGCGCGGTAATAGGGATCGGAGAAGTCGATGGCTTCCTTCCGCTCGTCGGTGGGGCTCATGCCCGCGATGATGGCGTTGATCTTGCCGGACTGCAGCGCGGGGATCAGGCCCGTCCACTCGGTCTTCACGATCTCCAGGTCATAGCCCAGGGAGTCCGCGACCTTTTTGGCCATCTCCACGTCGTAGCCGCCCGCATACTCGCTGGTGCTGCCGATCTGCACGGCGCCGTTGGCGTCGCTGTCCTGGGTCCAGTTGAAGGGGGGATAGACGCACTCCATGCCGACCTTGAGCACCGGACGCGTGCCGGCCGAAGAGCAGCCCGCAAGCGACATCAGGCCGATGGACAGCGCCGCGCACAGGACCAGGCCCAGCGCCTTTACCGATAATTTTTTTCCGTTCATTTCTCGTTCCCTCACTTTAAAAATCTGTTTTATTGGGTCACGCCGTTCCGTTTTCCGGCGATTGACTTTCCGCGGTGCGGCCCTTATACCATCAGGCTCATGATGAACTGCCGGGCGGTGCGCGGGGTCCGTCCCGCGTGGTGCATCTCCCACTTGACGGCCTCGGCGTGCAGCTTCTCGGGGTCCATGTCCACCCCGTGCAGGGCGGCCAGCTCGTCCACGATCTTCAAAAATTCCGGGCGGCCCACGGCGAGGTAGGGGATGCGCAGGCCGAAGCGCTCGGCGAGCGAGGTCTTCTCCTGGATGGTCTCGCTCGCGTCCACCTCGTCCCCCGCGCGGTCGCTGAAGGTCTGGCGCACCAGGTTGCGGCGGTTGGAGGTCGCGTAGACGGCCACGTTGGCGGGGCGCTTTTCCAGTCCGCCCTCGAGGATGGTCTTTAAGACCGAGTAAGTACTGTCATCCTTGTCAAAGGTCAGGTCGTCGATGAACAGGATGAATTTATGGCGGCGGCCGGCCAGCCGGCGGATCAGGTGCGGCATATCGGCCAGGCGCTCCTTTTCCACCTCGATGAGCCGCAGGTCGGCGAGCTCGGGCACCCCCAGCAGCGACTTGACCGTGACCGATTTTCCCGTGCCGCTGTCGCCGTAGAGCAGGACGTTGTTGACCTGCTTCCCCTCGACTAGGGCGCGCGTGTTGGCGACCACCTGCTCCCGCTGGCGCTCGAAGCCGTGCAGCGCGTCCTGCCCGGTGCAGTCCGGGTCGGGCACGGGCAGCAGGGTGCCGTCCTCCCACAGGAAGGCCCGGTAGCGGGCAAACAGCCCGGACCCGTTGGTCCGGTAGCTCTCGGTCAGCTGCTCGAAGGTGAAGGGCGCGCCCGCCGTCCAGTGCGGCAGGCCGTCCAGCACGGGGGCGTAGCAGTCGGGCAGCAGCCTGCGCAGCTCGGCGACGATGTCGGCGCAGTCCAGCCCGGCCAGCCGGAGGAGGGTCTCCACGTCCCGCGCGGCGGCGGCGGCCAGCGCCGGGTCGTCCCGGCCGGCGTCGATCGCCGCGGGATAGGGCGCGTCCTCATAGCGCAGCCTGTCCCACAGCCAGTCGCCCGGCCCCGCGCAGCCCGCCTCGCGCAGCCCGTAGAACAGGTCGGTGTACCGGGCCAGGGCGGTCTCCCCGTCCCCCCGGGCCAGCGCGCCGAGCAGGCCCTCCGCCGTCTGCATCAGCGGCTCGGCGGTGAGGTTTTTATACGCCGAGATTCCCCGGAATGCGGCGTAAAGCTCCT
>CAZVHV010000167.1:0-4037 GCA_964627025.1 uncultured Oscillospiraceae bacterium
GCGATTCCGGTCGACGAATTCATCGCTTTGGCGAAAAAGGAAATCGCCGAAAAATATACCTCGGAGGCCCAACGGATGGCCCGGGAATGGATGAAAATGGCCGCTGACAACGACCATTACCGGCTTACCTTTGACCAACCCGGTACCTGGAGCCAGAAATACAACCTGATCTGGGACAAAGTCCTGAAACTGGATCTCTTCCCCGATGAAGTGGCTCAAAAAGAGGTGGCATTCTACCTGACCAAACAAAACAAATATGGTCTGCCCCTTGATAGCAGAAAGGATTACACCAAAGCAGACTGGATCGTCTGGTCTGCATCATTGGCTGAGGATCTGGATACCTTCCGGAAATTCATCGATCCGCTTCATTTGTACATCACGGAAACTCCTAACAGGGTGCCCATGTCGGACTGGTACGGAACCCTGGATGCCATTAAACTGAATTTTCAGGCACGCTCTGTGGTAGGTGCCTATTATATTAAGCTTTTATCACCAACTAAATTCCATTAACTATGAAATCATCAGCAGTTTTAAGTGTTATTCTGGTTCTTGTTTCGGGCTTTTTTTCATCGTCTTGCAGTGAAAAAAAGCAGGCTCCGGCCACTGCCTCACCCCAGGTGGATGTCTCAGCCTATCTGGGGCAGTGGACCTTCGATTTTGGCACGCGTTCGGTGGGATGGCTCCAGGTACGCCAGGAAGAGGGTTATCTGGATGCCGATCTTATGTGGGGCGGGGGAGGAATCTTCTACGGATTACCCTATGTTTACATGGCCGGGGATAAGCTGGTCCTGGGAAGAAATCCCCGGAAAGAAGTCCTCACCAAAGATGCAGAAGGGCAACCGGTACTCACCAGGGATTACCCGACCTGGATGGAACTGAAAAGCGATGGCGATCTGATCACCGGTTACTATTTCAGTCCGAAAACAAACGGAACCGGACTGGATTCGGTATTTATCAAGGGTAAACGGCTACCCGATATGCCTCCTGCTCCAGACCTCACCAGCCTGAAATTCGGGGAACCCATCCAGTTGTTTCAGAACAACAATGATCTTACAGGCTGGAGACTTATCGAAGAAAATTCCAAGAATGGCTGGTCAATGAAGGAGGGTGTGCTCACCAACGATCCGGTGCAGGTCGAAGGGCAGGAGCATATCCGTTATGGGAACCTGCGTACAGAAGCTGTTTTTGAGGATTTCAACCTTAAACTGGAAGTGAATGCCCCTCCCAAGAGCAACAGCGGAGTTTATCTCCGGGGTATGTATGAGGTACAGATCGCCGATTCCTATGAGCGGCCGCTTAACTGGGGAGGCAGCATGGGGGCTATTTTCACCAGGATCCTACCGACGGTTAAGGCTGAAAAACCCAGCGGTGAATGGCAGGAACTCGATATAACGCTCTGTGACCGCCATGTGACCGTCAAGCTGAACGGGGTGACCATAGTGGACAACCAGCCGGTTTACGGGGCCACCGGTGGTGCCATACAATCCGATGTGACCGCTCCGGGCCCCATTTATCTCCAGGGCGACCATACCGCCATCTCTTACAGGAACCTGGTCCTTACCCCTATCATTCACTAAACCGAACCGTTTAATCCAGGAATTATGAAATCTGAAAACTCAACAACCTTAAGCAGGCGGGGTTTTATAGGAACCTCGGTTCTGGCCCTGGGAGGGTTTACCATCGTCCCGGCCCATGCGGTTTCCGGATTGGGTCATATTGCCCCGAGTGATAAACTGAATATTGCCGGCATTGGCGTTGGCGGGATGGGCCGGGTGGACCTGGAAGATGTGGCCAAAACCGAAAACATAGTGGCTTTATGCGATGCAGACTGGAATTCCGGGGTAACCAGCGTATTCAATACGTATCCAGGGGCTAAGAAATACAAAGATTATCGTCGCATGCTGGATATTCAAAAGGATATCGATGCGGTCATTGTGGCCACTCCCGATCACAACCATGCCATCATCAGCATGGAGGCTATCCGCAGGGGTAAACATACGTACACTGAAAAGCCGCTGACCCACACGGTTTATGAAGCCCGGAAGCTTACGGAAGCAGCCCGCAAATACAAAGTAGCCACCCAGATGGGGAATCAGGGCCAGGCAACGGATGGACCCCGGAGGTTACAGGAGATGATTCATGATGGGGCCATCGGGACCATCCAGGAGGTGCATGTCTGGACCGACCGCCCTAACAGGGGTTTGTCGGATACCTACTGGCCGCAGGGCGTAAAACGGCCGGAAGATACCCCCCCTGTACCGGAGACCCTGGACTGGGACCTGTTTACCGGGCCTGCACCGTTGCGTCCCTACCACCCCTCCTACCATCCCTTTAAATGGCGCGGCTGGCTCGATTATGGCACCGGTGCCCTGGGGGATATCGGCTGCCACTCCTTTGATTCGGTCTTCAGAATATTAAAACTGAAGTATCCGACCAGTATCCAGGGCACTTCCACCCTGGTCAATGGAGAATCTTACCCGTTGGGATCCATGGTCACTTATGACTTCCCCGCACGCGGGGAAATGCCTCCCCTGAGGCTTTACTGGTACGACGGGGGGTTGCGGCCTCCACGCCTCCCCGAAATGGGGATCGACATTCAAATGGGCGCAGGGGGCGTGCTCTATATCGGCAGCAAAGGGAAAATCCTGGGAAATCGTCTTCTCCCGCAATCCCTCAACGACTCCTATGTTCGCCCTGAGCCTTACCTGAAATCCTCTCCGGGACACCGGCAGGAATGGATCCTCGCCTGTAAAGGGGGTGAACCCGCCGGATCCAACTATGAGTGGGCCGGACCATTAACGGAAACCGTCCTGCTGGGGAATATCGCCCTCAGACCCGAATTACGCGAAAAAATGAGCTTCCAGAGCCTCCAGTTTGATCCTGAGAAACTCTCCTTCCCCAATCTGCCCGAAGCAGACCAGTTCCTGCATTACGAATACAGGGCGGGGTGGTCCCTCTGATCCCAAAGACGTACTTCGGATATGCATCTTATCTGAAGTACGTCTTCTTTTTAAAACCTGATCTGACAGGGAAAAGAAGTCCCTCTCTTCTCCGAAACAGGGCATTGCCATTACACGGTCACCGTCGATTATGGAAGATTCATGAAGAACATCCTCTTTGCCGTTTTCACCTTATTCCTGGTTTTACCGGGTTACTCAAAAACGGCTCCGGATTGGACTCCGGAGCCCCTTCCGGTAAAAAATGAGCCTCTGTTGGTTAAAACACTGCTTTATACGGGATGGACCTCCCTGCAACAAATCCACTCCCTGACTTCCGGCGAATCCAGGAATCTGATGATAACCCATCTGGAAACCAGATGCGGGAACACAAAAACTTCCTTGGAGGCGCTTGGCGATGATGATCTGTGCTGGGGAGCCATGATGTTTAAGTTCCTGCTGGAAACCCAAATTTACAGCAGCCTTAAGTTAAAAACTATGACCCTGGAGGATTACCGGAGTTCCGTGGTTAGCCTGAATGCCGAAAAAACCGGCAATTCCGTGACAAAATTTCAAAAAGATTCGCAAGCCCAAAACCTGAAGGCGGCATATGCCTGGTGGTTTCTTGAGAACAGTCTCACAAAACTGAAAATTGACAGGCTCAACGATGTCAGGAACAGCGCCCCTTCCTTCAACATGAAAGACAACCAAAACAGGGTAATGGATGTCCTCCGGATCGTAAAGGCTGATGAGGTTTATACTTACCTGGGTATATACCATTCCATGAACAGTGACAACCACTTCAAACTTTACCTGGCAGGCAGCAACGACCTCAAACGGTGGACCAATCTGGCCGAGCTCGGAGACCGTTCCCACCAGGGAGATATTGAGAAATGGGGCAACGGATACCTGGTGGTCAATGAACTGGCTTATATATACCGGGAAGACGGGTTTTATCATCGCTCCATAGAACTGCTGCAGGCCTACATCGAACAGGAGTCCCCGCAGGGGGCGGCCGCAGAGGAAATTGAAGGGCAGATTCGCTATTACAGCATTCTGGCCGATGAACTGGAGCGCTTCGGCAAGCCCCGGTTGCCTTAT
>CAZVHV010000168.1:0-4007 GCA_964627025.1 uncultured Oscillospiraceae bacterium
CCCCCGAGTCAAAATCCGGCCAGCCCGCGGCCGCGGCAAGGTCCCTTACCCTGGCCGCGACTCTCGGCGACGCCAGCTCAATAATCCGCTGTACGAAGGACATGACCGTCAATATCAAGGCGGACACGAAAAACTCCATCGATATCAAGGTGTTCCCCTCCAGCACGCTGGGCAATCAGAACGATTTTCTGGAAGGCGTCCAGATGGGCACGGTCGACATGTGCATCATCGCCGCCGGCGCGGTGGAAAGTTTCTATCCCAAATTTGCCGTGTACAGTGTGCCCTTCCTTTACAAAGATGCCGAGCATACCTACAAATTCTTCCAGAGCGACATCAGCAAAAAGATGAACGAAGAGTTTCTTGCAAAAACAGGCATGCGTATCATCGGTCTGTTCAACGAAGGATATCGTCAGGTCTGGTCCAAGGGTACTCAGATAACAAGCCTTGCGGATTTCAAGGGATTCAAATTGCGCGTGCCGGACGTCAAGCTTTACGTCAAAATGTTTACCGCTCTCGGATGCAACGCGACGATACTGCCCGTCGGCGATGTTTACACCGGACTTCAGACCGGCCTCATCAAGGGGGTTGAGCTGCCCATCGGTTCCGTCTTCAGCGTATCCATTTACGAACAATGCGATTACTGCACCATGACCAACCATATCGGCGGCCCGATGTTCCTGATCATCAACGACAAGTTGTATCAATCACTGTCAGCCGATCAACAGAACACCATTCTCAAAAACGTCGAGAAGGCGACAGCCGCCGACCGCGCCAATCTGGCCAGTGAAACAGGCTCCTACGTCGAAAAGATCAAGGCAAGCGGCGTGAAGTTCATTGATTTGTCCGACAAGGCACTGGCTGAAATAGCCGCCGCCATGGAAACGGTTGTGAAGGAACTCTACGGCGACCTGCTTCCCAAGAGTCTGCAGGACTCCATCCGGGCGATGAAATAGGAGAATCGATTGATTGGATGGCGGCGGAAACGCCGCCGCCGTCAATGTGAAGGAAAAACACTTTGAAAACCGTATGGAAAGCTTTTGACACGACGTTGAATTACATTCTGGCTGTTTGTGTGTCGGCCATCACCGTCATCTGCCTGTCCCAGATTTTTGCGCGTTTCGTCCTGAATACTTCGATTTCCTGGTCGGATGAGGCGTGCCGGTATCTGTTCGTGATCACCGTTTGTCTGGGCGCCGGAGTATGCGTCAGGGACAGATGCCTGATCGCCGTGGATCTTATTCCGCAGAAACTGGCGGGAATGGCCGGATACTTTTACGGTCTCGTTTTGAACATCCTGGTCATGTGCATGGCTTATGTGCTTCTGGTCTACGGATACCGATTCGCCCTGATGAATATGAAGCAGGTGTCGTCCAGCATGCATATTCCCATGGGGATGGTCTACCTGGTTTTATCCTTGTCGGGCCTGCTCATTATCATCAGCACGCTCCGCAACATGGTGGTTGATTTCCGGAAAAGAGAGAAAAAAGGAAAATATTCATGAGCCCGATTGTGATAATGTTCATTGTTTTCCCGCTCCTGCTGATAAGCGGCCTGCCCATCTTCGCCGCCATCGGATTGTCCTCCGTCACCTACATAGTCATTTCCGGAGCCATTCCCCTGATGCTGATTCCGCAGAAGCTCTTCGCGAACGTGAACAGCTTTTCGCTGCTGGCCATCCTCCTCTTCATGCTGGCGGGGGAACTGATGAACAGGGGCGGCATCACGAAGAACATCCTGGATTTCAGCTCCAAGATCATAGGGCATATCCGCGGCAGCCTTGCGCATGTCAGCATTCTCGGATGCATGCTTTTCGCCGGGATGTGCGGCTCCTGCACCGCGGCGGCCGCTTCCGTGGGTTCCATGATGATTCCCGCCCTGCGCAAGGAAGGGTATGACGACGATTTCAGCGGCGCGGTCATCGCCAGCGCGGCCGTGCTGGGGCCGGTGATTCCCCCCAGCATCATCATGGTGATATACGCCTCCATCACCGGGGCCTCCGTGGCCAGGCTGTTTCTGGGGGGCATCGTTCCCGGCCTCATCATCGGTCTGGCCCTCATGCTGGTCGCATACATCATTTCGGTGCGGCGGGGCTATAAGGCGAAGAATGAGAAAATGGCTCCGGTTCGGGAGATCTTCACCTCTTTCTTGCATACGTTTCCGGCGCTGATGCTGCCGGTCATCACGATCCTCGGCATACTTGTCGGCGTCTTTACCGCCACGGAAGCCGGGGCCATCGCCGTGGCTTACGCGGCCGTCCTGGGCTTCGCATCCCGGGAGCTTAAATTGGCCCATTTGAAGGACGTCCTGATCAAATCGGCCAAGTCCAGCACCAACGTCCTCCTGCTGATGGGGACAGGACAGACCTTCGGGTGGATCCTGGCGCGGGAACAGGTACCGCAAACCATGACGATGGCCCTCATCAGCATCACGTCCCAGCCGGTTCTGCTGATGCTGATCATCATCGCGTTCGTCCTTTTTCTCGGCTGTTTTCTGACGGACGCCACCATCGTTCCCATACTGACACCCCTGCTGCTGCCGGTGGTGCTGAGCATAGGATACGACCCCATCGCCTTCGGGGTGATCCTGTGCGTGACCGCGGTGGTCGGAAACCTCACCCCGCCCGTGGGCGGCCTGCTTTTCGTCGTGAGCAGCATCGGCAACATTCCCGTGTACAAGATCGCGCGGGGAGTCCTGCCGTTTCTGTTTGTAATCATAGCGGTCCTTGTCCTGTGCGCGATTTTCCCGCAAATCGTTTCCTTTGTTCCGTCACTTTTGCTGAAATAAAAAAGGGGGTCCCGGCATGCCGTCGAAATACGCTTTCATCGTCGAGAAATACGATCATTTTTACCGGTATCCGGAGCAGTACCGCATGGCGCCGTTCAGGATATTCGGCAGCCTCTATTTCGTGGGGAATGCCGACGTCGGTTCCTACCTGATCGACACCGGCGACGGGCTCGTTCTGATCGACACGACCTATCCCACGACGCGGGCCCTTCTGGTCCAGTCCATCTGGGAGGCCGGGTTCAATCCCGGCGACATCAGGTACATCCTGCACACCCACGGCCACTTCGACCATTTCGGCGGAACCGGGCTTATCGTTTCGCTGTCCGGGGCAAAAACATTCCTCGGCGCGCCCGACGCCGAAATGTTCCGCAGGCGGCCCGAGATGGCGCTCGTATCCGACGCGCGGTACACATACCTCGAGCTGTTCGCGCCGGACGTGGAACTCCGGGACGGCGACATCGTCAGCCTGGGAAACACCCGCATCCGCGCGATATCCACCCCGGGTCACACCATGGGCGTCATGACGTACATCTTCGACGTGACGGACGGAAAGGAAACGCATACCGCCGGTCTTTACGGCGGCATCGGGGTCAACACCCTCTGCCGGGATTTCATCGAAAAATACGGCAACGCGGAATACCGGGATTTTTATCTCGACAGCCTGGAAAAGGTGCGCGGAGAGAAGGTGGACATCCTGCTGGGAAACCACACCGGCCAAAACCGCACGAAGGAAAAGCTCGCGGAAATGCGGGCCAACCCGGCGGGAAAAAATCCCTTCATCAGGCCGCAGGAGTGGAACGAATTCCTGGACTTCGCCCGGGACCTGTTTAACCGGATGCTGCGCGACGAGGCAAACGGCACGGATAGGATGTGAGGGCAGAAAAAATTTTCAACCAGCGCAGGCGACCGGTATATCTTTTTATGCAAAAAAAGATTAGACAGTTTAATACAAGCGTGATATCATTTTTTTTGCTTAAATAAAAAGTAAATAGTAGTTTTTCTCGAGCATATTGGAATATGAATTATTTGGAGTGGAAGTGAAATACATTTTTTCTCGATTATCTTTTGTTTTAATCTTTTTCATTTTTTCCTTTGATGCTATTACAGCAGAAGAAAGTTCTCTAAGATCTTGTAGTGAAGACAACCTCAGACAATTTGTATTTTATCTTTTAAGGCAACAGCATTTTGCAGAGGCAATTGCTGAATCACATAGGTTTATTTTC
>CAZVHV010000169.1:0-3999 GCA_964627025.1 uncultured Oscillospiraceae bacterium
GGATCAGCAGCCGGAGCAGCCAGAAGGGGAACAGCCTCACATATCCGCCGCCCGAGATGGGGAGGCTGTATTTCCCGATCTCCAGCGTGGGGATCTCGTATTCCGCGAACCACCCGCGGGAATAGACCAGGTCGTCCACGGGCTCGAAGCCCGTCAGGTCGAGGTCGCGGTAAAGCGGGTGCTGCTTAAACCGGATCTTGCTGCTGTCGAACCGGAACCCGGCCGCCGCGGCGAGGTCGAGCTTGTCGCGGTCCATGGAAAAGCACGAGGCCCGGTAGCCCTCGACCGAACATCCGGCGACCCGCTCGAGGATCTCCTTCGACTTCCGGATCTCCTCCCGGAAGGTGTCGTTGCTCTTCAGGGAAAGGAGCTCGTGGTCCAGGCCGTGGCTGCCGATCACATGGCCCCTCTCGACGATCTCCCGCAGGATGTCGGCGTTTTTCTCCGCGATCTCCGCGACCACGAAAAAGGTCGCCTTCACCCCGTACCGGTCCAGCATGTCCAGAAAATCGAAAATGCGGGGGATGACCTCCACGCGGCTCCCCTTCAGGTCGAAGTCCTTCAGATAATCCAGGTGATACCATTCTTCCAGATCGACGGTAAGATAGACCTTCCTCAACTGCCTCACTTCTCCACAACGTCCCGTTCTTCCCGCGAGTCGGCGCCCTCCACGACGCCCTCCCGCCGGAACACCTTGAACAGGGTAATCAAAAACAGCTTGATGTCGAGCATCAGGCTGCGCCGCTTTACGTACTCGCCGTCGTACCGCGCCTTCACTTCGATGGGCAGCTCGTCGCGCCCGCTGACCTGCGCCAGGCCGGTCAGCCCGGGCCGGATGTCGTTCGCCCCGTACCGGTCCCGCTCGGCGATCAGGTCGTACTGGTTCCAGAGGGCCGGCCGCGGCCCCACGATGCTCATATCCCCGACAAAGATGTTCCAGAACTGGGGCAGCTCGTCGAGGCTCGTCCTGCGCAGGAAGGCGCCCACCCGCGTGATATGGCGCGAGGGGTCCGCCAGCAGGTGCGTCGGGACGTCCCCGGGCGCGTCCGCCCGCATGGAGCGAAACTTTACGATGTAAAAATGCCGCTTGAACCTGCCGATCCGCTCCTGCCGGAAAAAGACCGGCCCCTTCGAGTCGAGCTTGATGAGCACCGTCAGAAGGAGGAAGAGGGGCGACAGCAGCACCATGCCCAGCAGCGACAACACGATGTCCAGGGCCCTTTTCAGATACGAATACACCGGCGGATCGCCTTCCTTTGCTGCGCGTTTATTTGAGGCCCAGGTCGTGATAATTCTTCAAAAAATCCCTGTAGGTGTGTTTGTCCACCTGATTCAGCACGATGCCCAGCAGATTCGCGCCGACCTGGTCCAGCTCCCGTTTGGCGTTCTCGATCTGCGTCGTTTTTGTGACCCTGTGCCTGGCGATCAAAACCGCCGCGTCGGTCTTCCGCGCCAGGATGGCGGCGTCCACGACCGAGTTGACCGAAGGCGTATCGAAAAGCAGGATCTCGAACCGTTCCTTCAGGCTTTGGATCAGCAGCTCCATGCGGTTTGCGTAAAGCAGCTTCACGGCATTGAACCGCTGCCCGCCGCTTGCGATGTAAGACAGATTCTCCAGGTTCGTGCCCCGGATGATCTCTTCCGCCGCCGCGCCGCCGCTCAGATAATCCGAAAGGCCGAACGCGGGCTTCCGGTTCTGCGCGGCAGGCTCCGCGCTCTTCCGCATGTCGGCGTTGATCAGCACCGTTTTCCGGCCGGATGTGACCATGGCCGCGGACAGCCGGGCGGCGAAGGACGTCGTCCCCGCGCGCGGATGACACCCGGTGAGCGTGAAGGAAGCCATACCGTCGCGCTCCCTGCGGGCGTTGATGCCGGCCACGAGCCTGTCATACGCGTCGTTCACGGCCTGGTTCTGGAACTGGGGAAAAAAGGCCCTCAGGGGCGATTCATTGTCCTGGCGATCCATTCGGTGTCCCCCAACATCTGTATTTGCGGCGTTTGCGGCTTCGTGTCATAGGCGGGTATCACGCCGAGCAGCTCGAGGCCGCCCTGCAGGGTGCAGTCGTCGATCTCGGTCACTTTTTTGCCGAACAGCGCGATCAGCGCCAGGACGGTGCAGCTCCCGATCCATCCGCCCAGCGCGAATTCGATCCGGACCTTCAGCCGGTCCAGCTGCCCGTCGAAGGAGAGAGTGGCCGTGGTCGCCTCGTCGACGACGGTCGCGAGGGACACGCCCGAGATGATCTCCATCTCCGCGCGGAAGGCCTCGGCAGCCGCGTTCGCGACCGCCATGGAGAGCTCCCGGTCCGAAGTTTCGGCCGTGATGTAGAACAGCGCCGAATCGGTCGTCTTGTCGTAGGAGGAGGTCAGCATCTTCTGCACCGCAGCCGTGTTCAGATGCTCGTCCGGCAGCTTCGCCACCACCGCGTCGGCGATCCGCGCGCTCTGCACCATATCCACGTAGTTCCGCATGATCTGCGTGCTCTCGAGCACGGAATACAGGTTGTTCCCCGTGCCGACGAGGGTCGCCCTGGCGCTGTAGACGTCGGGCTTCACCGTCCAGGTCAGGGCCAGGCCGGCGGCCGAGACGGCCACCGTGGCCGCCACGATCAGCCACAGTTTGGTATAGAGCTGCCGAAAGATTTTTCGAAAGTCAATGACGGCTTCCAACGCACCCACTCCTCAAACCCGGAACCCGTTTCGCCTTCCGGTTTTATTTCCCTCATTGTACCACAATCCCGCGCCGGCGCAATACGCCCGTGAAAAAACCGGGCGGTTCAGGCCGCTGCGCCGCCCCAGCCGCCGGTCACCCGCTCGAAGGACGTCGCCGGGCGGCCGCTGCCGCCGTCGTCGCGGAACACGACGCTGTCGGTCAGCGTGAGCCCGCTGACATTTCTCGCGAACAGGCCGTAGGCCGGCATGCAGCCGGACACCCACGCGTCCGGGTATCCCCCGGTCAGGAAGGGCGGCCGGTTCAGGCCCGCGTAGTCCTCCGCGTTGTGGATCTCCACGTTGTCGAAGGTCACGTTGCGGATGACGGCGTCCGCGGACGTGTTGATCTGGGAGGCCTTCCCCGCGCCGGCGCAGGCGATGTCCCGCAGGGTGATGTTGTAGAGCTGGCCGGCGGAGGAATGGACCCACTCGCTCTGCCTGTCCTGCAGCGCCAGGAAAATGGGCGTATCGCAGTCGCGGATGGTGTAGCCCTGGCACACGATGTCGTGGACCGAGCCCCCGTCGTTCGATTCCAGCGCGATCGCCGCGTAGCCCTTTGCCGGCAGATCGGGCGCGTACCGTTCGACGGTGATGTTCCGGAAGGTCACGCGGTAAATGTCCTGCCGCGTCTCGGTGCCGATCTTCGTGGCGTTGGCGGTGGTCGCCACGACGCAGTCCTCGATCAGGATGTCATGGCAGTCGCGGGCAGGGATCTGGAAAGCGTCCCCCACGGATTTGATGACGATGCCGTCGTCCCCGGTCCGGATGGTAAGGCCGGTCGCGACCACATACCGGCAGTCCACAAGATCGAGCCCGTCCGTGTTCGGCGCCCTGCCGGAATCGGGGTTGCAGACGGTTACGCCGCGAATGACCGCATGCTCGCACTGGCTCAGCGCCAGCGCCCAGGTGACGCTGTTCTGAATTTTTATGCCGTCGATCTCCACGTTCCTGCAGTTGGCGAGCATCACGCCGTCATTCGGCCGGTACCCGCCTGGAAGGCTGCCGTCTTCGCCGTAGTACTGCGCACCCCCGCCGTCTATGGTCCCGGGGCCCCTGATCGCGATGTTGTCGCAGCAGTAGGCGGACAGGACCGGCCTCCGGTCGTCCGCGGCCCAGTCCCGCTGATCCCCGCTGGCCGCGAGCACGGCGCCTTCGGCGAGATAGAGGGAGACGCCAGACCTCATCCGGATCGTGACGGTCCGGTAGGTGCCGGCGGGCACATAGACTTCCCCGCCCGGGGTCTGGGCCGCCCGGTCGATCGCAGACTGGATGGCACGGGTGTCCAGC
>CAZVHV010000170.1:0-2934 GCA_964627025.1 uncultured Oscillospiraceae bacterium
GCTCTTGGAGACGGTGGCGCCAAACTTGACCACTTCGCCGGTGGGCAGAACCGCGGTCATGGAGCGGACGTAGTCGCGCGTCACACCGTACTTGACGGCGCGCATGCCGCCGGCGTTGGTGGAGACGTTGCCGCCCAGGGTGGCAAACTTCTCTCCGGGATCGGGCGGATACAGGAGGCCCTGCTTCAGGGCGTCATCCGCCAGGTCCTTCAGAAGGACGCCCGGCTGCACGGTGACAACGAAGTTGTCCAGGTCGTAGCCGACGATCTGCTTCATGCGCAGGGTGGACAGAAGCACGCCGCCCATGACGGGCACAGCGCCGCCCACAAGGCCGGTGCCGGCGCCGCGTGCGGTAACAGGAATCTTGTTTTCATTGCAAAGCTTCATGATGGCGGCCACTTCCTCAGTGGTCAGAACCTCAATCGCTACATCAGGCATATGCTGGCCGTAGATCGGCATCTCATCTCTGGAAAAATCCGGATTGATGTCTTCTCCCGTGGTCACGCGGGTACCAGCGATCTTTTTGAACTCTTCAATAAGTTCGGGGGTAACCTTATTGTATTCTGCCATGGTTTGTTCCTCCTCAAATCTCATATATATATTTTTATTTAATATAGGAAGCGGTTTCTCAACTTGTTCCTCCATAATAACGAAGGGAATTTTTACTTTATATATTGAAAAAAACAAACGATCGCATCAAGTATCATTATATTCTTTTTGCAAAAAATTACAACGGGGAAGCGCGGCTCCACGCAAAAAAACGGGTCCGCTCAGATACAGAACACCGCATACAGCGGCACCGCCCTGAGTCCCTCCTTGGAGCAGAAATTATGGAGGGAAAGGCGGATGGAATAGGCCGGTTTGTAATGGTCGGCGAAAACGCTGATGCTCCGGGAGCGGATGTGTTCACCCTTTTTGATCTCGACGCCGATGATCTGATCGCCCTTCTGCAGGACGAAGTCCAGCTCCGCGGCGCACTTGCTCTCCCAGTAGAAAAGCTCATAGCCCTTGGCGGCAAACTGCTGGGCGACGTAGTTTTCGGTAACGGCGCCCAGAAACGCGTTTTCCTCGCCGGAGAGGAGGGTCTGCTGTGAAATGCCCGATTTCATCGAGAGAAGGCCCTCGTCGCACATATAGAGCTTGAAGGCCGACGGGTCGGCGTAGACCGCGAGCGGCTCGGTCGCCTGGCTGATCCTCCGGCATTTCAGCACGATGCCGGCCAGGGTGAGCCATTCGATGGAGTCTCCGTAGAGAGTGGCGCTGCCCCCTTTGCGGACGACCTTGTACTGGAATTTCCGGTTTTCCTTGGCGAGCTGGGCGGGGATAGAATTGAAGCAGGCGCGGATCCGCACGCTGTCGGCGTTGGAAGAGTATTTCGCCATATCCGCGAGATAGTTGTCCAAAATCTCGTTCTGGACCAGCGGCACATCCAGAAAGCTCTTGTCCTTCAGAAAGGCGTTGATGCAGGCGGGCATGCCGCCCACGATCAGATATTCCCGGTAAAGCTCGGTCGCCTCCTGATGCAGGGCGTCCGGCAGGGGCTCCATGCCGTCAAACGCCGTTTGGATCTCGCCGCAGAGGGCTTCCTTGCCGCGCGCCCAGAGATATTCCTCCAGGTCGAACGGATAGAGGGGAATGGTCTCGACCTTGCCCACGGGAAAAGACTCGTGCTGCCGGCTGACGGCGACGCCCAGCAGGCTTCCCGCAGCGGCGATATGAAATTCCGGCGTCTCCTCGCAGAAGTATTTCAGCGCGGTCAGCGCCCGCTCGCAGGACTGGATCTCATCCAGGATGACAAGGGTTTCACCGGGGACGATCTTTTCTCCGGCAGAGGATTCCAGGTAACGGAGGATCCTTTCGGGCGCAATATTATCATGAAAATAGGAGGCGACCGCCAGGTTGGTTTCCAGATTTACATAGACGGTATTTTTAAAATTCTCCTCGCCGAATTTCCGGAGAATATACGTCTTACCCACCTGTCTGGCCCCGTTCACGATAAGAGGCATCCGGCCTGCGCCTTTCTCTTTCCAAGCAAGGAGCCGGCTTT
The DNA here is from genome assembly GCA_964627025.1 of uncultured Oscillospiraceae bacterium. Classification (GTDB taxonomy): domain Bacteria; phylum Bacillota; class Clostridia; order Oscillospirales; family Oscillospiraceae; genus JAEWRY01. The sequence continues at coordinate 2,048 of CAZVHV010000170.1, forward strand.
CGACTTTGCGTTTCAATGGTATCACTCCTTACCCGTATTGTACAGGAGAAAAATAGTTAAGTCAAGAAAAATACATCGAATTTATATTTTTCCCGACTTAATTATTTTTTTCACAATCTTTTTTCGCTCCTCGCAGCACAGCCCGCGGCGCCGCTCCTGCTCGGAGCCACGCCGCGGGCCGTCTGTGCGATCCCGGATTCCGCTTCTCTACTGTGCCTCTTTAAATACCATGATTGTCAGGGTCTCTTCGCTGTATTGGAGGGACACGCCGATCCCGGCGGCGTTTTTCGCCCCGTAGGAAAAGCCGCCCTCATAATTCGCCGAATAGGCTTCTTCGGTAAACGCCTTCTTAACGGTCTCAAAATAGGCCTGGGCGTCCTCCTTCTTGACCGATTCCAGGGATATCAGCACCGAGTCGGTGGTGTCCACCGTTGTAACGATCTTTCCCGCTTTGCATTCCGGTATGTTTTTCGCCAGCTCGGAACTCGGCCACTGGCTGTCGTTTACCGTCAGCTTTTCCCCGTTCTCTCCCTCGATGGTCACCTTGTCGCCGTCGATGTCCACATCGGCGCCGCTCCCCTGCTCGATCATTTTTTCGCTGATCCCTTCGGCGACCTTCTCTTCCACTTTATCCCCGATCCCGCAGCCGGCAAGGGAGGCAAGCATCAGGAGACCGAGCAGACACGCAAGATACCGCTTCATGCCATTACTCCTCCTTTATATTTATATATGTCGTCCCGCCCCCGGCAAAGAACCGGAGCTTTGGTTCCAAAAAACGGTACGCGCCGCAGTCTTAAAAGGGGCCTTATCCGTCGTGCCACTCCGCGCCGCACTCCTGACAGAATCTCACGCCATCCAGGTTGCGGTAGCCGCACTCGGGGCAGGTG
>CAZVHV010000170.1:2944-3997 GCA_964627025.1 uncultured Oscillospiraceae bacterium
GGGCAGGTGTACTGCGCCTTTGCCGTCCGCCCCTTCTCTGCCCCGCAGCCCTGCGCGGCCTGCGCGGCTTTCAGCCTGGCCCGGCCCTCGGCCAGCTCACGCTGCACCAGCCCGAGCCTGTCTTCCGCCTCGGGGAACTGCCCGGCGCCCCGCGCCAGCGCAAGCTTCCCGATCTCTGCATAGAGCATGGTCTCCTCATTTTGCAGGTCGATGAGGTCCGAGCGGGCCCTCTCCAGCTCTATGTCCGGGTCGTCCTCCTGGAAAAAGCCGAACAGCCCCTGCATCAGTCCGCCGGTCTTGCCGAAGAAATCGTCCGTCACCCTTTCATTCCTCCCGGAAAAAGCACTTGTCCATATTCAAAATGCGGTCCATCATCAGAAGGAGTTCCAGGTCGCTGGAAAATCGATAGGTCTCATCCAGATGCCGCAGCTCGCCCTGCCAGGAATGGTTGAGACAGGATTCGATCGAAACCTGAAAACAATACGCTTCATGCTCATCCATTTTAAACGCTCCTCACTCTTTCTTCCCCACACTCCGGCCGGGAAACCCGGTCTCTTCCCGGCCTGCCGCGCAGGGCGCGCATGCAACGCACTTCATCTCGTCGATGTTGTACGCGGTATCACAGACCCATTTCCCACACTGTGAGCAGCGGTTGAAGTGAGGTCTGGCCTGCCCGCGCGCGGCCGCCGCCGCTCGCTGCGGGTCCCGCTCCCGGATGGGGGCGGTGGTATAGACCGCTTTGCCGGACAGTCCGCAAAAGAAGGTGTACCGGTCGCCGCCCGCCGTATGGTCGATCCGGCAGGGGGCGGTGAAGGCGTGTCCTGCCGTACGATCCTCCGCCGTCATCGGAGCCCCCCCTCTCAAGCTGTCTGCAAGATGCATGGAAGATACTGGCTGCATTGACTTGCTTCTTCTTTTTCGCTATACTGTTTTCAGAGGGAGAGCAGTCGTTTTCTTCTCTACAGGAAAAGCATAGCAGAACCGCCTCGTTTTGTAATCACCCCGGGGGTGATTTTGGGGCAAAAACAGGGGGTATTTCCCGGGTGATTTTGA
>CAZVHV010000171.1:0-3987 GCA_964627025.1 uncultured Oscillospiraceae bacterium
GGGTCAATCCCCACATCGGATACTTTGCGCCGAAGCTATACAGTGTTATCCGGCCTGTTGTCCAGAGCCAGTTGGAAGATCAGCCGGGAGCTCTCTTCATCATGAAGGAGCAGTTCGGAGAGCAAGGCATAGGTTAGTCCCTGTGTAAAGCTATCTATAGGCGCGACCGGAAGAAAGCTCTCCCGAAAAAGAATCTCCAGCCGCTCTATATCCGCTTCGCTGCCGAGCATGTCACAGAGCCTCCGGCGATTTTCCTGAAGCCGGATCGGATCGAAAGGGGCGTCCATTCGGATGTGTTCCTCCAGTTCGCTCAGATATTCCTGTGCCTTGTATTCCATGAAGTCTTCAAACAGCGCGGTAAAATACAGAGCCATTTGGGTAGGTCTTTCCTGTTGGGGGATAGCGTGTTTGTCGATGTATTCTTTGGCCTTTTCATACAGAGGATGCTCCCCTCCGGTCCCTTCCCCCCACAAGGCATACCGGATGATACCCCGTAGCTCAGATGTCGCATGAAAACCATCCTCGCTCACCATATTCAAAGGAATCGTTTCTGTCACTGACATCAGCATGCGCAGATGGGTGTCGATCAAATATCCCTGCCTCTTAAGCCGGCCCCGCAAATCGACAGCCAGCTCAAATAGTTTTCGCAGGCTCTGCCTTTGTTTCTCAGTGTTGCTCTCGCCGCAAAAATCCTTACAACTCAAAAACGCGCTCATCGTACCACAACCTTCCACAAAAATGTCGGAGGGACATCCTGAAAAAAGCGCGTACAAAGGCGGGCGGACTCCTGTCCGCTCTCCCTCCGCACGCGCCGCATTTTCGGATTGTGAAACGCCGAAAAAGATGGTACACTGATAGCGTCATAGCGCCGCCAGTCGGCAGCGTGAGGGTGGGTCCTTCACCTTTTCGCAGGGCCGGTGTGTGCAACCACGCCGGCCTGTTATGACTTCGCTTTTTGGAAAATCCTCCGCTTGTGTAGTAAAACTCTGCGCGGAGGTATTGTCAAGTCTTAAAAAAGCCTTTTACCAGCTGATTGGGCTGCTATTTGAACCGAACACAACTGAATTAATAACGCCTACGGCGCCGGAGTCTTTCAAAGGAAGATTCCGGCGCTTTTTTCATTTCCAAAAGATTAAGACGACGGAGGAAAAACACCATGTCAAGATATTTCATGAGAGAAACCTCGCTCTCCGGGTTGGAGCGAGTGATGATGCAGCCGCCGGGATACAGGCCGCGGGGCGGCGGAATACAGACCGGCTATCGGTATACCGCCGCCGACTGCGAATGCAAATACTGCCTCGTTGCCGAGCGGCGGGGATGCCCCGGCCAAACCGCCGCCGAGTGTGTCTGCTTTGAGGAACGGCTTCTGGCGGGCTGCTGGGCGCACGGAGAGCTGGCAGGCATCCTGACCGGCAAGGTCGGTGTGCCCGCCCTGTCGAAGCGGACCGGCCGCCTTTTGCCGCCCCGGACCGCCAGCCCCTTTAAAAACCAAACGCACTGTCAGAGAATGAAAGAGACAATCGCCGTGATGGGCAGGGACTCATCTCCCTGCATCGCGGTGATTTTTCTTTTGTCCGCGGATACGACGCTCTGGAGGAAATCGTACCCCGCCCTGCGGGAAAACGCCGTGGACTTCGGAAAAATAGACGTCCGCGGCATCGGACTTGAAGGATATACCCTGCTCCAAGTGGCTAAGGACCTCTACGGCGGCGGCTATCATTTCACGCCGGCCGAGCTCTGCGACCCTGACCTGATCGGTGATGAGCTGTTCCGGCTGATCATCAGCGCCTTTGTCATCAGGCGCTATGGGCTTCCCGCAGACGCCTTGCAATAGCTGTTCGAAGGAAATTATGGTATGTTTTCTGTTTTGAAGGAGGCTGATCAACTATGAATATTAACCATGCACAGGTGAAGCTGTTGAAGGAGCAATACCCGCCCGGCACTCGGATTGAACTCATATCCATGTCCGACCCGTTCAGCCCCGTGCCATCCGGCTCCATAGGAACCGTGCGGACCGTGGACGATGCCGGAACCCTGCACATGAGATGGGACAATGGCCGCACTTTGGGCGTCATACCCGGAGAGGATCGTTTCCGTGTGCTTTCATACCCTGAGCAGGAGCAGAAACCCGGCATGACGATGGGAGGGCAAAGCCTATGACTGAATTTACCGTGGAAATCTCCCAGCCCGGCTCCTCTGGTGCCCTCACCTCCGCCACGCTGGATCTGCCGGCTACCTGGGCGGAGTATACCGACGCCATGGAGAAGGCCCGCATCACCGACGATTACCGAATGGATTATACAGTGGAGCTGTGCGACTGCCGGCGGCTTTACCTGCAGGACAAAATCCCGCAGCCTATCCATCTGCTGGAGCTGAACCTGCTGGCACAGCGACTGGATGGGCTTTCGAGGCGGCAAAGTGGCATTTTTGACGCTATGGTCATTATTGAGGGCAAGAAAAACGGCAGCGTTCCCATTCCCTTGCCCCGTCTGATCAACTTCACGCACAGCTTGGATAACTGCCGTGTGGCATACGGCGTCACCACCGATGAAGCCTTGGGCAAATGGCTCTATGAGAATGACATGCTGTCAGATAACGAGCATGAAACCGCGCTGTTCAAAAAGTGGGAGAGCGCATATGCCGACCGATATTTTGCCTTGTTGGGCGAAAAACATCGAAAAACTGAGGGCGGCGCATTTTCGAGCATTGGGTATGTGGAGATGGAAACCGTCAACGAGGTCTATATCCCCGGCAACACCGTATACTTTCACCGATCCGGCGCTCCTGTGGTTTTGTTGGTCCGCAAGGGCTTTTTTAACGATCCCGGCTACGACAACGACATTGCCGTCACCCTCGACCTGCCGGCGCCGCAACAAACGGTTGACGCTGTGGTGGAGAATGTAGAGGCTGCCTCATGGGAGGAATGCGGCTGGCGCTGCACCGACTGCCTGATTCCCGCCGCCAGGGAGTTGATCAACGATGCGGAAGATTTTGAGACGGTGGACTGCTTCGCCAAGGCCCTCGCCGAAATGGAGCGGCATACCCTCCCTTCGCTCTATAAAGCCATGTTTGAGGTGGTGAAACCACCTGATCTGGAGGCAGCCACAAAACTCGTCGCACAGGTCGATCAATACACCCTTAACGCTGAAATGAGCGGCGAAGAAGAATACGCCAGAGAATACCTCTCCCGGCTCCAAGGCGGGGATGACCGGATTGATCTCTCGGCGCTGATCAACCCCTACGCCCTGGGCGCCCAGGTGATGAAGCTGGAGAATGCCGAGTGGACATCATACGGCGTTCTGAAGCGCAAGGACGGCGCTCCCATCCAGCCGCAGGAACACGGTCCCGAATCCGGCATGGAGATGAGGTGACACTGTGAATCATTTTACGAATCTCATCGCCGCCTGTGAAAGACGGGTGCGTCCCGCCCCCCACGAATATCCCGCCCACGATTACCCCTGGGGCATCCGGGAGGTGGAAAGCGTAGACGAGTTGATCGAGCAGTTCCGTCACGGAAACTGGTCGGTCCGCACCGGATTTGTGCTGGGCGACCTCGCCTTTGTCGAGCAAGTCAGCGGGGGCAACGAGTGGGTGGCGCTCAAGCTGGACGCCGGCGAGTGGAAATCCTTCGACTCCATCTCGTTTTACGCCATGCTGGAGCAAAGCGGCGCAGACTACTGCGCGGCATATATTGGGCGCCTGCAGGAAACGCCTTGGCATGATTTGAAATACCCCTCCGAACCGAAGGGACCTGTCCTACAGATATAACCGATAGAGCATCAAAAGGGCCGTCTGTTTACGGATGCATTTTGCATCCCGATCAGGCGGCCCTTCTTTTTTTGCGCCCAAAAATAGAAAAACACGGCGAAAGGAGCGAGCAAAATGAACTTTTTCGAGAGCTAGCTGCAGAAGATCGTGCGCTGCGGCGCTCCCTTTTCAGATTCCAAATATGTCGGCGGCGCCTGTTACGGACGGCTGGATGAGAAC
>CAZVHV010000172.1:0-3961 GCA_964627025.1 uncultured Oscillospiraceae bacterium
CAGTCGGCCGTACAGGGCAATCAATACGCCGCCTACCAGCTGGGCAAGCTCTGTATTTCCGGCGAGGACATCCCAAAGGATACGGAAAAAGCGGTGCGATGGTTCACCCAATCCGCCGAAGCCGGAAATCAGTATGCCCAGTACGTCCTCGGAAAGCTGTACCTCATGGGAAAGGATGTGCCCCGCGACCGGGAGGCCGCTCTCCGATGGCTTACCCTGTCAGCGGAACAGGGCAACATCTATGCTCAGTTTTTTCTCGGCCACTTCGATCAGTTAAAAGACCCGTCCGTGTTTCTCGCAGCCTCCCGGCTTCTGCACCACATGGGAAACATCTTCCGGGACAACACGCCGCGGCCGCCCTCCGGCTCCGGTGGGATTGCCATAGACCGTAAACTGCTGCGGAAACTGCAGGCAAAGAAGATCGCCCAAGGCCACGCAGCCGACGACCACGCCCAGTCACTGACCATGCAAATGTAAACTCAGCGCGGCGGAGCCGTCCCATGGCATGGGCGGCTCCGCCTTATACCTTAGCAAAGGAGGTATCCTCTTGCCATACATCCATTTTTCTGATGACCAAATCTACCGGGCAAACTCCGTCAATCTGGAACACTTTCTGCAGATGCAAGGAGAGAAACTCATCCCCTCCGGGCGGGACAAGCGCCTTGCCAGCGATAAGAGCGTCACCGTTCAAGGCAACGCCTGGTTTGATCATTCCCCGGAGGAAGGGGGTCTCGCCATCGATTTCGTCCAGCGATTCTATGGCCTCAGCTTTCCCGAAGCGGTGGTGCGGCTGTTGGGCGGAGAAACCGGAATCGTGTACGAGCAGGCGAAAAAAGATGCGCCCAAAGAACAAAAGCCATTTGCTCTGCCGCCCGCCCACACAGATATGCGCCGGGTGTTCGCATACCTGCTCAAAGGCCGGCTGCTCGACCGGGACATCGTTTCCCATTTTGCAAGAGAGAAGCTGATCTACGAGAGCTGTGAGCGGATCAAAAACAAATCCGGCGAGTGGAAAGAATACCGCAACGCCGTCTTTGTCGGACTCGATGAAAACGGGGTCGCCCGGCACGCCCATAAGCGCGGCCCCTATACGGAAAACAGCTTCAAAATGAATGTGGACGGCAGCGATCCCGCCTACAGCTTTCATCATATCGGGACCAGCGGCAGGCTTTATGTGTTTGAGGCGCCCATCGATCTGCTGTCTTTCCTCTCGCTCTACCCAAAAGATTGGCAGAGGCACAGCTATGTGGCGCTCTGCGGTACGGCGGAACACGCCATGCTCAAAGCGCTGGAGCTGCATCCCCATCTGCAAGAAGTGGTGCTCTGCCTCGATCATGACGAAGCCGGAATTGAAGCCGCCGGACGGCTGACGGAAATCCTTGCCGAGCATTCATATACCCAAACAAAGCCTCTGCAATCCCAACACAAGGACTGGAACGAGGATATAAAGGCCCGCCATGGGCTGCCGGCGCTCCCAGCGGAGGAACATCCCCAGCTGATGCTGTGTCCCTCTGTCTGCGGCCGGATCGCAGGGCTGTCGCAGGTCCGTCCCAAAACCTTCGACCCGGAGCGGCAGCTCCCCATGCTGCTGGAGCGTTACCGGAGCCATCTGCACTGGGGCCGGTTTGACAAAGCCTTTGACTGCGTGGAGGACATGGCGTCCCTCTCCTTGTCCCTGGCGGCGCGGGAATACCTGCAGATGGGGCGCAGCCTCACGGCAAGCCAGCTCTCCGACCTGCTGCAAGAGGGATTTAGGCCCCATCAAAACCGGGGGAAGGTTCACAACCGCACCGCCGAAATCGCCCAAAAGATACAGGCCGCCCTTGCGCTGCGCGGGGCGGAAGGGCTACGCACTCCGAAGGATAAACAAAAGCAGGCGGACGCCTATGTTTCCCTCGCGCTTGGCTGCTCGAAAATCCTGATCCGCGTTCAGGCGGACGAGCTCAGGCAGGCGCAGAAGGAACAACCCCGGCGAAAAGTTGAAATGCATATGGCGTAACCCAAACTATGTTCCTCCTCTTCTGACATTGGACTTCTATTGTCAGAACAGGAGGAAACTATGCAATCCCCAGTATTTATTTTAATCGGGGTCGCCGCCGTCATGTTCCTGGCGATTGGCGGCCTTTCTTTTTTAGCGCATTATTATACGCTTGACGGCATCAAAAGCCGGACGGTGGGCGACGGCCAGCACGGAACCGCGCGCTGGGCCACCAAACAGGAAATCAAAAAAACCTATACCCATGTGCCATTCGCCCCCAAGCTATGGCGGCAGGGAAAGAACCTGCCCGATAAGCAGGGACTCATCATGGGGAGCAGCGGGCCGAAGGGCAATGTCACCGCGCTGGTGGACACCGACGACGTCCACTGCCTTATGGTGGGCGCATCCGGGGTAGGCAAAACAGCCTACTGGATTTACCCGAACCTTGAATATGCCTGTGCCTGCGGGATGTCATTTTTGGCCACGGACACCAAGGGAGACTTGTTCCGTAACTACGGCCACATCGCCAAGGATTGCTATGGTTACAAGACGGTAGCCGTCATCGACCTTAGAAACCCCACCCGCTCGGACGGCTTCAATATGCTGCACATGGTCAGCAAGTATATGGACCTTTACCATGAAAACCCCGATAACCTGGCTGCAAAGGCGAAGGCCGAAAAATACGCTAAAATCATCTCCAAGACCATCGTCAATTCCAGCGGCGACAGCGCCGCCTACGGCCAAAACGCCTTTTTTTACGACGCTGCGGAAGGACTTTTGACTTCTGCTATCCTGCTGGTCGCCGAGTACCTGCCTCCAAAGGTCAGGGGCTATGGGGAGATCGTTGAGCGCAGGCACATCATCAGCGTGTTCAAGCTGGTGCAGGATCTGCTGGCGCCGAGCAAGGTTAAGGGCAAGAGCCAATTCCAAATCCTTATGGACAGACTGCCACCCGAGCATAAGGCCCGCTGGTTCGCCGGGGCTGCGCTCAATTCGGCGGATCAGGCGATGGCCTCCGTCCTCTCCACCGTTCTCTCCCGGCTCAACGCTTTTCTGGACAGCGAGATGGAGCAGATTTTGTGTTTCGACACAGCGATTGACGCCGAGAAGTTCTGCAATGAAAAAACCGCTCTGTTCGTTGTGCTGCCGGAGGAAGATACCACAAAATATTTTATGGTCAGCCTGATGATCCAGCAGCTCTATCGGGAAATCCTCGCAGTGGCCGATGAGCAGGGCGGAAAACTCCGAAACCGCGTGGTCTTTTACCTTGATGAGATAGGGACCATTCCACCCATCCAGTCGCTCGAGCTTATGTTCAGCGCCTCAAGAAGCAGACGTCTGCTCCTGGTGCCCGTAGTGCAGAGCATCAGCGGGCAGCTCGTCAAGAACTACGGCAAAGAGGGCGCGGAGATTATCGTGGACAACTGTCAGGACGTCATCTTCGGTGGGTTCGCCCCGAACTCCCAAACGGCGCTCGAGCTTTCCAAGGCCCTGGGCAGCCGGACGGTCCTGTCAGGCTCGATCAGCCGGGGCAAGAACGACCCCAGCCAGTCCCTGCAGATGATGGAACGTCCGCTCCTTGCCGCCGATGAGCTCAAGATCATGCCCAAAGGTCAATTTGTGACCATGAAAACCGGCGCGCGCCCCATGCGGACCACCCTGCGGCTATTTTTAGACTGGGGTATTACCTTTGACAAACCGTTTGTCATGGAGGAAAAAGCCCACCGGCGCGTCGCCTATGCCGATAAGCAGGAACTGGAGGAAGAAATCCTCCGCCGTCATCACGGTGACATGTCGGCCGACGAGTATGACGACGGGGGGGCGCCGGGCACACAGGGCGGCATGCGGCAGACACAGTCGGACCATGCCTACGGTGAGAATCAGGGACCCGAAAACCGCGTCAATGCCAAATGGTAAGGAAACGGGGGTGATTACCATCAGCTTTTTCAGTTCTATCTATTCCTCGGGGCTGCCCCATCGGGC